>JBOHZD010000410.1:0-12834 GCA_050738315.1 Woeseiaceae bacterium | reverse complement strand
GCCAGAGGACGGGCATACCGTGATCGATTTCAACAAGGCCTACAATCCGCCCTGCGCCTTCAGCAACTTTGCTACCTGCCCGCTGCCGCCCCCGCAGAATCGCCTGCCGCTGGCCATTACCGCCGGCGAAAAAGCTTACGGCAGCCATTAGTCCGGATTGGCGCGAGCCGTTACCGTTCGTCGTCGTCCAGGTGCATGCCGATCGTGTTGTAGCCGCCGTCGACGTACAGGATTTCGCTCGAGATACCGGCGGCCAGATCCGAACACAGGAACGCGGCCGCGTTCCCCACGTCGTCAGGAGTGACATTACGGCGGATCGGCGAGACTTCCTCGACGTGCGCCAGCATCTTGCGGAAGCCGGCGATGCCGGCGGCGGCGAGCGTCTTGATCGGCCCCGCCGAGATGCCGTTGACCCGAATGCCGCGCGGCGCGAGGTCGGCTGACAGGAATCGCACGTTCGCTTCGAGACTCGCTTTCGCCAGTCCCATGACGTTGTAATTCGGCACGGCGCGGACCGCGCCGAGATAGGTGAGTGTCAGGATCGCGGAGTTGCGACCTTCCATCATCGGCAGAGTCGCCTTGGCCAGCGCCGCCAGGCTGTAACTCGAGATGTCGTGCGCAATTTGGAAGCCCTCGCGCGTGACGCTCTCGATGTAGGTGCCGGCGAGCTGCTCGCGCGGTGCGAAACCGACGGAGTGCACCAGCACTTCAAGCCCGTCCCAGTCGCGGCCGAGCGCCGCGACCATCGCCGCGATTTCTTCGTCCGAGCCGACGTCGAGCGGGTAGGTCATCTGCGAGCCGAGTTCTGCCGCCATGGTCTCGACCCGGGGTTTCAACTTGTCGTTCTGATAGGTGAATGCCAATTCGGCACCTTCGCGCGCAAAGGCCTGTGCGATGCCCCAGGCAATCGAACGATTGCTTGCGAGCCCTACGATCAAAGCGCGCTTTCCTGCCATGAAACCCATGTTCAAATTCCCCTCAAAATCAGCTCCGCGAATTCTAGCAGCTTACCGAACGGTGCCGAACGGTGCCGGGCTTCGTAAATTCTGATTCGCCCGTGGGACGGGTTTCTTGTATGGGGAGGTATTGAAGTCAGCTACGTCGATTGCCTGGTCACGTCAACGTATAGGGTGAGTTTCTGGCCGGGCCGAAGGATATTTTTTTTGTCGATGTCGTTCCAGCGCGCGAGATCGGAGACGCTGACGCGAAAACGGTTCGCAATGACGTACAGCGAATCGCCGTTCCTGACCGTGTAGTGCAGCTTGCGGGTCGTGTCGTTGCCGACGGGCCCGGCAGCCGGTGTCGCACCCGTGGTCCAGATCACGAGTTTTTGCCCGACCGCGAGCGTGTCGCCCGGCGCCATGGCGTTCCAGGCGGCGAGTTCGCGTACCGACACACCGAAGCGGCGGCTGATCGACCAGAAACTTTCGCCCGACCTGACGCTGTGCTCCACCTTGCTGCCGTCGCGCGGGCGGTTTTGCGTCTGTGCACGCCTTGCGTCGGCACTTTTGCTGTATTCGCTGAGCGGTTTGCTGGCGACCGGAATGGTCAGGTAGGCGCCCGCGCGAATCGTGTTGCCCGACAAGCCATTGGTTTGCCGGATCGCGACGATCGTTGTGTGATAGTGCGCGGCAATCTCCGATATCGTCTCGCCCGCACGAACCTTGTGGCGCTGCCAGCGCACCCATTCCTCGTCCGGCACCACCGCCAGCGCTTCGCTGAAGGCATCGTGCAGTTCGACCGGCAGCACCAGCCGATGCGGGCCATCGGGGTCGGTCGCCCAGCGATTGAATCCGGAATTGAAGGCGTACAGGGTTTCCACATCCACACCGGCGAGTTCGGCCGCCAGCGCGAGATCCAGTTGCCGGCCGATATCGACCGTGGCGAACTGCGGTTCATCGACGAGCGCAGGGAGGGTCACGTCGTAGGCTTCCGGCTCGCGCACCAGGGCGACCAGTGCGAGCAGCCGCGGCACGTAAGCGCGCGTTTCACGCGGCAGCGACAGGTGCCAGAAGTCCGCCGGCCGCGACCGCGACAGGTTGCTTCGCAGCGCGCGCCCGACGGTGCCGCCGCCGGCGTTGTACGACGCCACCGCGAGCAGCCAGTCGCCGTCCATCAGGTCATGCAGATAGCTCAGGTAATCGAGCGCGCCGTTGGTCGAGTCGACCACGTCGCGCCGCCCGTCGTACCACCACGTCTGCCGGATACCGAAGTGCTTCGCCGTACCCGGGATGAACTGCCACAGTCCCGCGGCGCGTCCGTGTGAATAGGCGAATGGATCGTAAGCGCTCTCGACCATCGGCAGCAGCGCGAGTTCGAGCGGCATGCCGCGCTCATCGAGCTGCTCGACGATGTAGGGCATGTAACGCTGCGCCCGGCCGAACACGCGCTCGAGGTATTCGGGGTGGCGCGCGAAATTGTCGAGTTCGGCGCGTATCTCGCCGTTCATGACCGGTTCGAAAGTAAAGCCTTTGCGGAGCCGCGCAAACAGATCGTTGGAGGTCCGGTCCTGCTGCAGGTCGAGCGGTTCGAAGCCGTCGAGTTCCAGCCACAGCGTTCGCGGCTGTTCCCGAGTCTCCGGAGCGCCGGGCCGGATCACGGCAGCGGCGCCGAAGACGGACGCGGTCTCGGCGGACCACACTGCGGGGGCGGCGGCCAGCAGCAAAATCGTGAACCCAATCAATGAGTTGTAAAATTTCTTCTGAGGGCTCGGCTTTGCAACGCGCATCGGGCTATCCTACGCAGACAGACTCCCGGTGCAAGTATCGGGTTCACAGGTCGGACTTTCGGGATGCAGAGCAGGTCGAGTCAATCATTCGAGGCGGTCCATCGCTGGCTTCGTACGCCGCTCGGCGAGGCCCTGCTGCAGCACGAGGCCCGTATCGTCGAAGAGGCGTGCGACGGCATTTTCGGCGAGCACTGCCTGCAGCTCGGCCTGTGGGGACAGCCGGGCGAATTCCTGAGATTCAGCCGCGCGCAGCGTTCGGCGAGCCTCGCGGACCCGGACAACATCGTCGGCGGCAAGATGCCGGATGCGGTCGGGCGCTTGTACCGCCTGCCGATTGCGACCGACTCGATCGACGCCGTGATCCTGCCGCACACGCTCGAGTTCAGCAGCCGGCCGCATGCCATCCTGCGCGAAGTGCAGCGGGTGCTGCGATCGGACGGACACGTGGTCGTGCTGGGATTCAGACCCGGCGGCATGTGGGGCCTGCGACGCCTCCTGCCGGGCGCGGGCCTGCCGCCGGCGGTGGAAACCCTGATTTCCGAACGGCGCCTGACCGACTGGCTGCAACTGCTCGACCTGCGAATTCATCGCCAGGTGCGGTATTTCTTTCGCTGGCCGCTGCCCGGCCACAAGCGCCCGAGTTCGCCCGTCTGGGAACGGCGTGGCCAGCGCTGGTGGCCGGAATTTGCCGCGTGCTATATGCTCACCGCCCAGAAACGGCTGGTGGCGCTGACACCGGTTCGCAAACCGTGGCTGTCGCGGCCCAAAGTGGTCGGCGGCCTCGTCAAACCCACACCGCGGGTCATTCACGTACGTTTTGACAAGAACCATTGATATCTACACCGACGGCGCCTGCAGGGGCAATCCGGGGCCGGGCGGATGGGGCGCGGTACTGGTGGCCGGAGAGCGTCGCAAGACGCTCTACGGGGGCGCACAGGCGACGACCAACAACCGTATGGAGCTGATGGCCGCCATCGAGGCTTTGCGCTCCCTGAAAGGCCGTCAGCGCGTCGCCCTGTATACCGACTCGAAATACCTGATGGACGGCATCAGCACCTGGCTTGCCGGGTGGAAACTGCGCGGGTGGAAAACCGCGGCGCGGAAACCGGTGAAAAACCAGGATTTGTGGCAAGCGCTGGACGTTGCGGCGTCGCGGCATGACGTGACCTGGAAATGGGTGAAGGGCCACTCGGGACACCCCGGCAACGAGGAAGCCGACGCGCTGGCCAACCGCGGCATCGACGAACTGGTAAAAAACCGACTGTAGAAGCCCGCCATGCGGGCGACCTCTTGACGCCTGCAAACAAGGATCATGCGACAAGTCATCCTCGACACCGAAACCACCGGCCTGTCACCCGCGCTGGGCCACCGGATTATCGAAATCGGCTGCATCGAGCTCGTCAACCGCCGTCCAACCGGCCGCGAATACCATCGTTTCCTGAATCCGGAACGCGATATCGACGCGGGCGCGGAACGGGTCCACGGCATCAGCCGCGAGGAGTTGCAAGGGCATCCGAAATTCGCGGACATCGCGGACGAGCTGCTGGAATTCATCCGCGGCAGCGAACTGGTGATTCACAACGCCGAATTCGACATCGGTTTTCTCGAATACGAACTCGGCCTGATGCAGCACCCGCAGCCGCAGATCGCCGTGCATGCGACGACGGTGCTGGATACGCTGCTCGTGGCTCGAGGCCTCCATCCCGGGCAGCGCAACAGCCTGGACGCGCTCTGCAAGCGTTATGAAATCGACAGCTCGCGGCGCGAAGTGCACGGCGCCCTGATCGATGCCGAGCTGCTGACGAACGTCTACCTGGCGATGACGGGCGGGCAGACGGCCCTGGTCCTCGACACCGAGGCGACGTCAAGCGTCGTGATTTTCGCAACCGGCGCGCCGCGTCCGGGCAGGGACGACCTGCACCTCGTGGTGGTCGAGGCGAGCACCGCGGAACAGGCGGCGCACGAGGCGTTTCTGGATAGAATGCAGGAGGGAGGCGCGTGCCTGTGGCGTGATCTGTCGCCGGCATGACCCGCGAAATTCACCACAAACTGTGATAAACAGGCGCACGATTTCCCACATCAGGTCACTGTATGGCTTTTGACATCGCAAAAATCCGTATCGGCGTGGTCGGTCTGGGCTATGTCGGACTGCCGCTCGCCGTCGAATTCGGCCGCAGGTATCCCACCGTCGGTTTCGACGTGAAGAAATCGCGCGTGGCCGAGCTCGAACGCGGCAAGGACTCGACGCTCGAGGTTTCAGCCGACGAGCTGAAGCTCGCCGAAAAACTCGGCTTCACTTCCGATCCCACGGCCCTTGCGGACTGCAATTTCTACATCGTGACCGTGCCGACGCCGATCGGCGACGGCAATCGTCCGCTGCTCACGCCGCTCAAACTGGCCAGCATCACCATCGGCAAGGTGCTGAAGCGCGGCGACATCGTGGTGTACGAATCGACGGTTTATCCTGGCGCCACGGAAGAATTCTGCGTGCCGTTCCTGGAACAGGAATCGGGCCTGGAACTGAACGAAGGTTTCTATGTCGGCTACAGTCCGGAACGGATCAACCCCGGCGACAAGGAACACCGGCTGCCGACGATCCTCAAAGTCACCTCCGGGTCCACGCCGGAAGTCGCGGACTTCATCGATTCCGTTTACCGGACGATCATCACCGCCGGCACGCACCAGGCGTCCAGCATCAAGGTCGCCGAAGCGGCCAAGGTCATCGAAAACACGCAACGGGACGTCAACATCGCGCTCGTCAACGAGCTGGCGATGATCTTCGAGCGCGTCGGCATCGACACGGAAGAAGTGCTGGAGGCGGCGGGCACCAAGTGGAATTTCCTGCCGTTCAGGCCGGGCCTGGTGGGCGGTCATTGCATCGGCATCGATCCGTATTACCTGACCTACAAGGCACAGCAGCTCGGCTACAACCCGGAGATGATCCTGGCCGGCCGGCGCATCAACGACAACATGTCGATCTACATCGCATCGCGGATCATCAAACTGATGCTGTCCAGGGGACTGCAGCCGTTGAAAGCGCGCGTGCTCGTGCTCGGACTGACGTTCAAGGAAAACTGCCCGGACGTGCGCAATACCAAGGTCGTCGATATCGTCAAGGAATTGCGGTCCTACGGCTCCACGGTCGATGTGCACGATCCCTGGGTGGATGCGGGCGAGGCGAAAGCGGAATACGATCTCGAGCTGGCCGTCGATCCGCAAGAGGCGGCGTATGATGTCGTTGTGCTGGCGGTGGCGCACCGGCAGTTCAAGGAGATGGGCATCGAGAGAATTCGCGCGTTCGGCAATGCAGGGGCCGTCGTCTACGACGTCAAGTATCTGCTGACGAGCGACCTGGCCGACGACCGGCTCTGAGACTCCCCAGACAGGAACGGACGGATGAAGATACTGGTAACAGGTGCAGCGGGTTTTATCGGCTGTTTTACCGCGAAGCAACTGCTCGAGCGCGGCGAGACGGTGATCGGCCTCGACAACTTCAACGATTACTACGATGTCAGCCTGAAAGAGGCGCGCGCGGCACTGCTCGACAAGTTTGACGATTTCACCATGCTGCGCGCCGATCTCGCGGACCGCGAGGCGATGGAGCAACTGTTCGCCCGGCACAAGTTCGACAAGGTGGTGCACCTGGGGGCGCAGGCCGGAGTCCGGTACTCGATCGAGAATCCGCACTCGTACATCAGCAGCAACATCGTCGGGACCTTGCATATCCTCGAAGGTTGCCGGCATCACGACGTCGAACACCTGGTGTATGCATCGTCGAGTTCCGTTTACGGCGCCAATACGACGATGCCGTTTTCAATCCACCAGAACGTCGATCATCCGCTCGCGTTGTACGGCGCGACGAAGAAGGCGAACGAACTGATGGCGCACACCTATTCGAATCTGTACGGCCTGCCGACGACGGGCTTGCGCTTTTTCACGGTTTACGGTCCCTTCGGCCGGCCGGATATGGCGTTGTTCATGTTCACGCGCAACATCATTGAAGGCAAACCGATCGACGTCTTCAACTACGGCAACCACCGGCGCGATTTCACCTACGTCGACGACATCGTCGAGGGCGTCATCCGGACCATGGATCACACGGCGGAGCCGAATGAGGCATGGGATTCCGCCAGGCCGGATCCGGGCACGAGCCGCGCGCCGTACCGGCTCTACAACATCGGCAACCAGCAGCCGGTGGAGCTGATGCGCTACATCGAAGTCATCGAGGAATGCGTCGGCAGGAAAGCGGAGAAGAACCTGTTGCCGATGCAGCCGGGCGACGTGCCGGACACCTGGGCGGATACCGAGGACCTGGCCGTGGACGTCGGCTATGCACCGTCGACGCCGGTTGAGACCGGCGTCAGGAGCTTCGTCGACTGGTACATGGATTATTACAAGAAGGACGTGAAACGGAGCGCCTGACGCCGGGTGCGGATGGATACGATTTTCGTTGCCGACCCGGATGCGCCCCTTCACGGTTTCGACTACCCTCTGCATGAGCCCGCCATGCAGGCGACTCCGATGACCGTCATGACACCCAAAACCTTCACCCACCCACTCAGCGCCAAATACCCCACCGACCTGCCGTCCTGGCAGGCCCTCAAGGCCCATCACCGGGACGACATGCGCAAGCGCAGCCTCACGGACCTTTTCTCGGCCGACAAGAAGCGCAGCGAGCGCTACTCGCTGCAATGCGGCGACCTGTTTCTCGATTATTCGAAGAACTTCGTCAACGCCAAGACCCGCAAACTGCTCCTGAAACTCGCGCGCGACGCCAGAGTTCCGGCCGCCATCGAAGCCATGTTCCAGGGCCGGCCGATCAACGTGACCGAAGGACGTCCGGCATTACACGTCGCGCTGCGGGCCAAGATGTCGGACCAGGTGGCGATGGAGACGCCGGGCGCGCTCGACATCTGGCGCGTGCTGACGCGCATGGAACAATTCGTCACGGCCGTGAACGAAGGCGAGATCCGCGGGCATACGGGAGCCCGCTTGACCGACGTGGTCAACATCGGCATCGGCGGCTCTGACCTGGGAGTGGTCATGGCGAGCCGGGCATTGCGCCCGTTCTGGCAGCCGGACATGCGCTTCCACAGCGTCTCGAATATCGACGGAACGCAGTTTGCGGATCTCAAACACGAACTCAATGCGGAGACGACACTTTTCGTCATCTGCTCGAAAACCTTCACGACGCTCGAGACCATGACCAACGCCAGGGTAGCCAAGAAATGGATTATCGACACACTTGGCAGCGGCGCCGTCAAAAGTCATTTCGCGGCGGCGTCCACCCATCACGCGGCGATGGACGCGTTCGGGATCAATCCGGATTTTCGCTTCGGCTTCTGGGACTGGGTCGGAGGGCGTTACTCGATCTGGTCGGCGGTAGGTTTGTCGCTCGCGCTCGTCATCGGCATCGAAGATTTTCACGCCATGTTGTCCGGCGCGCGCAGAATGGACCAGCACTTTCGCAGCGCGCCGCCGGCTGAGAACATGCCGCTGTTGCTCGCGCTGATCAGTATCTGGAACAATAATTTCCTGGATGCGGAAAGCCAGGCGATTTTGCCTTACGACAATCGGCTGGAACGGTTTCCCGCCTTCCTGCAGCAGTTGCACATGGAAAGCAACGGCAAGTCGGTGCGCATGGACGGCAAACCGGTCAAAACGAAAACCGGCCAGGTCATCTGGGGCGAGGCCGGCTCGAACGCGCAACATTCGTTCTACCAGTTGCTGCACCAGGGAACGCGGCTGGTGCCGGTCGATTTCATTTTGCCGGTGAAGACATCGGGAGCGTTGCAGGCGCAGCAGGACCTCGCCGTCGCCAATTGCCTGGCGCAGTCGGAGGCGTTGATGGAAGGGTATCCGAAGACGAAAGTGATCGCGGATCTCGAAGCGGCCGGCGTGGCGAAGGACGCCATCAGGACCCTTGCGCCACACAAGGTGCATGCCGGTAACCGCCCGAGCAATACCTTGATGTTCGAGTCGCTCACGCCGAACGTGTTGGGGCAGCTCATTGCATTGTACGAACACAAGGTGTTCGTCGAAGGGATCGTGTGGGGGATCGACTCGTTCGACCAGTGGGGGGTGGAACTCGGCAAGAAGCTCGCGACGGGGTTGGCCGACGCGGTGACTGCGCCTGACAAGTACCCGGGCAGCAATGCGTCGACGAGGGCGTTGCTGGAGCGTGCTGCCGACATCGGCGGCAAGGGGTAGTTCGGACGCGGTCGCCCGCATGGCGGGCTTCTACAGGAGGTGATAACAACCCATTGCAACGGCCTCACCGGGGACGCGGCCGCCCAACACCTGTAAAATCGCGCCAGAATCCGACAAACCCACCGGCATCAGGACGACGCCGTTTCCCGAAAACAGGAACCCACCGGCATGAAAAAAGCCCTGATTACCGGCGTCACAGGCCAGGATGGCGCCTATCTCGCCGAATTTCTGCTGAAGAAAGGCTACGAGGTGCACGGCATCAAGCGCCGCACCTCGCTTTTCAATACGGACCGCGTCGATCACCTGTACGAGGATCCGCACGTCAACCATCGTCATTTCATTCTGCATTACGGGGACCTGACGGACTCGACCAACCTCATACGCATCGTGCAGGCGGTGCAGCCGGACGAAATCTACAATCTCGGCGCGCAGTCGCATGTTTCGGTGTCGTTCGAGAGCCCCGAATACACGGCCGACACCGACGCGCTGGGTGCGCTGCGGCTGCTCGAGGCGATCCGGATTCTGGGGCTCGAGAAGAAAACGCGCTTTTACCAGGCGTCCTCGTCCGAGCTGTACGGCAAGGTCGCGGAAACGCCGCAGACCGAGACAACGCCGTTCTATCCGCGTTCGCCCTATGCTGTCGCGAAGCTTTACAGCTACTGGATTACTGTCAACTATCGCGAAGCCTACGGGATCTATGCCTGCAACGGCATCCTGTTCAATCATGAGTCGCCGTACCGCGGCGAGACCTTCGTCACGCGGAAAATTACGCGCGGATTGTCGCGCATCAAGCTGGGACTGCAGGATTGCCTGTATCTCGGCAACCTGAATGCAAAACGGGACTGGGGACACGCACGGGACTACATCGAGATGCAATGGCTCATGCTGCAGCAGGACGAGCCGGACGATTTCGTGATTGCGACAGGCAGGCAGTGCTCGGTGCGCGAGTTCGTCGAAGCCGCGGGCAGCGCGCTCGTCAGGAAAATACGCTGGCAAGGCGAGGGTACGGACGAGACAGGCATCGACGAAGCCAGCGGCAAGCAGATCGTCGCGGTGGATGCGCGGTACTTCAGGCCGACGGAAGTCGATTCCCTGCTGGGCGACCCTGCCAAAGCCCGCGCGAAGCTCGGCTGGAAGCCGAGGACCACTTTCGAAGAACTGGTGCGCGAAATGGCCGAGGAGGATTTCCAGCTTGCCCAACGCGACGACATGGTGAAGAAGGCCGGCTTCAAGGCGTTCAATTACTTCGAGTAGGGCCGGTACATAACTACGAATCTGTCCCGGCACATAACTACGAGGCTGACTTCATGACATCAGGCGAAATGCCAAAAAACGCCAGGATCTACGTCCCGGGACATCGAGGACTCGTGGGCGCCGCGATCGTGCGGCGGCTGGAGGCGGGCGGCTGGCACAACCTGTTGTTGCGCACGCGCGAAGAAGTGGATCTCATCGACCGGCACGCCGTTACCGCGCTGTTCGAAGACGAGAGGCCCGATTATGTGTTCGATGCAGCCGCGAAAGTCGGCGGTATCCACGCGAACAACGAATATCCGGCGGACTTCATCCGCGACAACATCCTGATCCAGATGAATGTCATCGACGCGGCCTATCGGGCGGGCGTCAGGAAGTTCGTGTTCCTCGGCTCGTCCTGCATCTACCCGAAACTCGCGCCGCAGCCGCTGAAAGAGGAATACCTGCTGACGGGGCCGCTCGAGCCCACGAACGAGTGGTATGCCGTCGCGAAAATTTCCGGTATCAAGGTCTGCCAGGCCTACCGCAAGCAGTACGGCTTCAACGCCATCAACCTGATGCCGACCAATTTGTACGGCCCGGGCGACAACTTCAATCTGCAGACGTCGCACGTGTTGCCGGCGTTGCTCCGCAAATTCCACGAGGCGAAGGAGACCGGCAGTCCGCAGGTGATTGTGTGGGGCTCGGGCGCGCCGAAGCGGGAGTTCCTGTACGTCGACAACCTGGCCGATGCCTGCGTGCATCTCATGCAGCATTACAACGACGGTGCGATCATCAATGTGGGGACGGGCGAGGATGTCAGCATCGCCGAGCTTGCCAATCTCATGAAAGACGTCGTGCAGTACAAAGGCGACATCGTGTTCGACCGATCGAAGCCGGACGGCACGCCGAGAAAACTGCTGGATGTCAGGCGCCTGTCGGCAACCGGCTGGCGCTATCGGACCGATTTACGCACCGGGATCGAAGAGACGTATCGGTGGTTCCGGGAGAACCAGCCCCGCGTCCGGGCGTGAGCGCGACGGTCGTCATTGGCCCGTCCCACGGGCGAATGCAGGGTCACAGAATCCCCCAGCGGAAACATCAAGCACCTATCCGCCGATGTGCTCCAGAACTGCGTCTTTTACATTCTTTTCCAACCGATCCAACCCATTCCGAAGATACCGTGAGAATCTCTCGCCCATTCCCCTGCTTGCATCGTACGCCAACACGAAATCGCCAGGCCGCTCTTCAAGCAGAACCCGGAACAACTGCTCCGCCTGTTGCAGGTCTTTGCGCGTTTTGGCCGCAAACGCGGCTGGCCGCATCTGGCTTACGACACATTTATGAATCGCAAATCGGCTCGGCGACGGGACGTTCACCATGATGCCATGTTCGAACAGCAGCACTGCGGGTTGGATATCGTCCAACAGGTAATCCAGAAAACGGAGCGGTTGTGCGTAAGTGTCGAAATTCTCGATATGCACCGGCCTTGCGGTTTCCCTGCCGCGCATCGGTGTCAATACGTCGACCCGAAAGTCCTTGCCCCGAATTTTGAACGACGTCGACGGGTGTCTGCGATTCAATGCCGGGACTTCGAAGAAACCCATGTCGCTGTCCAGTATGATCTGGCTCAATCGAACAGGTCTTTTCGTCCGGGGCAGCGCCAACCCGAATCGAGTGTCCGCCGCGACATCGATATCCTGTGTGGCCGGATTTTCCGTCCATTTCACGCCAAGCATGTTCGCATAGGCTTTAAACGCCAGAGTTCCGACGAGCACCCCTCCGCCCAGGAACACGCCGCTGCGTTCCAGCAACGCCAGCACTTTGCCTTCGTCCCTCGCGGTCGGTGACATGCCACCGGCGATCAGCATGCTGACGAGACGCGTGCGTAATGCGCGGTCGTCGCTGTTGGATTCCCACGCCTCGCGCTCGTCCGCAATTCTGTCCAGCAACTCGGTCGATTCTTCCCCGAGGTAGTGTTCGCGGCGGGTGGATCCCAGGCTGATATAGAGATACCAGTACCGCTTTCCGTTGACGGTTTTTGACTTGAACGAGATATTGGAGCCATCCGACAGCGGCTGAATACAGTTTTGCATCAGTTCGCTGTATTGCACTGTCAGGCTGTTGGGCAAACGCTTGATGTCGGTCATGGGGGGGGCTCGTCTATACCGCAAGTATACATAAGTTGCGGTATAAACATAACTATTTCTTATTACAAGATAAATTACCCATGACAGTGCGAATGTTGATGCCAGGACACTGGAATTCAGGCATGTTTTATACCGCGATTACTGCCTGACCGCGGTGCCGTGGATGCCGCCTCTCCCGGTAGGTTCGGCCCGCATTTTCCACTACCATGCGCGTCTCCATTCGCCGCAGGTTATCAGACGACCCGATGCCAGACCGACGGTTAGCCACCAGCCGGGCCATCACTTCCTTCCGCTCGAGCGTCTGGTTTGCCATTCTCATCGCCTGCTGCTGCCTGCCGCACACTGCCTATGGAAATCCATTCATTCCACCCGGCGACCCGGCATTGCGCGCGGACATACAGTTGCTTGCCGATTACGGGATCGTCAGGGGCCCGGTGACGAGCTGGCCGCTCGCATGGGGCCCGGTGCTTGCGGATCTCGAGCGGAGCGCTCACGAATCTGAATTGCCGGGGGCGG
>JBOHZD010000409.1:0-7908 GCA_050738315.1 Woeseiaceae bacterium | reverse complement strand
GGAAATCGTGGCCATGGTAGTAGATCTGGGCATTCTCGTTGCCGTCCCAGTTCAGCAAGTCCGCCTTCCACCCCAACGCGCGCAGTGCGCGTGAAAGATACCAATGGTTGTAGTACGCCTGCCCGACAAACAGGACGCTGCGCCGTGGGAAAAGACGAATCCGCAGGCGCATCAGAGGAAGAAGCAGCTTCGGGAACAGCCAGCGGAGGACCTCCTTCCGCCAACCCCGGAAAGCCCACCCGCGTTTTTCGCCGACGTAGAAGTCGAAAAGTTGGTCTTCAGTCATCGATGCCCTAAACCAGGCGCTTCGTGCCCGAGAATGGGAGGGGCATCGCCTTCGCACGCTCCGTCCGCAAAGGGATATCGAGCAGCGCCATTCAAGTCCGTCCGATATTCGAGCGCCCGCTCTTTGCGAGGCAATCGTCGTAATTTCGCATCACTGCACTCGCTCGGCCGAGCACGCAACGCTCTACCCTCTCCCGGGGCGGCATCGCGTCGGGTGTCCACCACTCGGGATGCGTCAACGCATGTATACGTTCGTGCGTGCCGGCGAAAACCAGATCCGGCAGCGCTTCGAACCGCCAGTAGCCATTCGAGTCGGAGCAATATTTGTAACGCTCTCGAAAGGTCCGGCCGTACACATTCAGCATTCCATCAATTTCAACATCGTCACGGTAAAGCAATCCCGTGAGCTCGGGGTTGTGAAAGCTCACCACCTTGACCGCAACCTGCAGCAACTCCTCCAGGCTCTCGCGTTGGTGCCGGATCGCCTCGGTTATCTCGCGTTCGTCGGGGCGAGCACACTCCTGTCCGATATCAAAGTGCAGACCGATGTGGTGTCCCATAGTCACAATCGCCTTCGCTCTTGCGAGCACGTCCGGCTCGTGCAGGCTGTAGAAAGCGGAGCTCAACATGAAGAAGTAGGTTGCCTTCACACCGGCCTCGTGCTCCATGCTCGCGAGACGCAACGCCCGGTGCACCGACATATCAATGTCGTGTCGCCAGATGACGTGCGGCGCGTTGTTACTCAGCGCCTCCTCGTATCCGCAGAAAGCATAGTGACCCTTTGCAAGCTGCAATAAGGACCGGTAGCCGTCTTCCGTGAAGGCGCTCCAGTCAGCCGCCGTGGTGCTATAGCCCGCATTGTGCAACCTGTCAATGCCGCGCTCGTAGTCTTCACGAAGCACTGCCATCAGGACGATCTTTTCATAGGCACCATTGATCCGCACCGCATCGCGGAGTGTCCCTTCTACGCGGAACCCGCACTTGATGTAGCAGGCGCACGCACGTTGATTGCTCTCGAATACGTGCAGATGAATCCGATGTAGATCCAATACGCTGAATGCGTGTTGCAGCAGCGCCATGATAGTTTGCGTCCCGATGCCGCGACCGACGTACTCGCGATCTCCGATGCGTATCTGCAGCTCGGCACTCCGTGAATCCAGATTGATATCCTTGAGTTGGCAGTAACCGATCAGTGCGCCGCTCGCGACCTCGGTGATCGCCCGGATATAGATCTCGTCAGTCTCCTGCACGCTCTTGAACCACCGCTCGTGCTCATCTCGCGAGACTGGGCGAAACGGTGCGCTCAACTCCACCAATCCCCGATCATTAATCCAGCGGAAAAGCACATCGCAATCCTGCGGTGTCAGCGCCCGCAGGACAATGGAACCGGTATATGACTGGGTCGGCACGCGGGTGGTCATGTCAGTTGTTTTCGTGCAACTGTTCTGCGGGTGCATGCATCAAATAGTCAATCACGGAGAGACCCGGAATGAACCGCTCCGGTTCGCGATAAGGTTGGGGGGAGAAATTCTGATGTTCCAACCGGACGCCTTCACGCGCGAACTGCTCGTCCTGCTGATACTCCTGCGCACCGCCGCCGCAGAGGTATGTGTTGCAGCCCATCGCCTTAGTGATGTCGATGAGCAAACCCGTGGCCTGTCGATGCATCGGCAATTCGGTCTGCCGAACCAGCCTGCCCCGAACCCCCAGGACACGGCAGATCATCTCGATTGCGTGCATGTTGAACTCGGCTAATCTGGTTTCGGCATTAAGGACCAGAGGTTCTATGACCTCCATGGCACGCGCGAAGTTGGCGCTGCGACGGTAGTTCATCGCCAAAGTCTTTAGCAGCTTCGCGCGCCAAGGCCGTTCGTCATCGATCAAGACGTCGCAGATCTTTTGCTGTCCATGTTCCCGTTTGACGGCACACCCGAGCCAGCTCGGCTTCCCTTGCACGTCAATGCGAACACGGTTGCACCACGACCCCATACTGTTCCCGCTCTTGGGGTACGACACGGCATCGAGAAATACGAAAACGTCCGAGCGCCGGACCTTGTCGAAATAGCCCATCCACGGAAAAAAATTTGGCTGATGCATAGCACACAGCCGGGCCGATGCGTCGCTGCGTACGGCACGTCCGCTCATCATGATCTCACCGGAACTGGCCCGAACGTCACAGCGACAACCAGCCATGGCCACCGAAAAGAAATCTTGTAACTCCGCACGCTCGCCTCATCATCACGATCATCGATCTCTGGAAGTACGCGTGCCATCTGATCCGGCGTCAACGTTGCTCATTCGATGGTCTTACGCCGGAGTACATATACACCCGCGAAATCACACTCTGAGAAGCAATTACTTAGTACACAATGCTGCTGCAAAAAAGCAGCGGTCGCATTGATCGGGTGATCATGTCGCGGCGGCGCTGGCAAAACGTGGAGCGGCTGTAAGACTCTGGTAACAAAGGCATAGAAACCGAGTCCCAAGTAGCCCGCGATCTCAAAATATTGTCGTACCTCTTTCTCGAATCGCTTGCGATCAATAAGAAGGTTGTACGGAACCACCTGAATTTCGCCCAAACCCGCTCGGTATCGATAGACGTTCAGCCCATCCATACCGTCGCACCAACCCTCGCTGAGTAGGAAGAGCCCTCCTGGTTTCACGCATTCCGCAATTTCAGCAATTGCCCTCGCCTGGTTTTCCCAGGTACCGAGGTTGATCAGACACCGTATGCTTGTGACTATGTCAAACTTGCCATGCTCAGCCCTGATTGCAGACAAGTCCATGACGTCCGCCTGTGAGAAATTCGCGTTATTTGCTTCGCCTGCGCGCGCCCGCTCTACGAGATTGCTCACATAATCCAACCCCAGGATGGCACCCACGTGCCTGGCAAAAATGTTAGTCGAGGCGCCGTCGCCACAACCGACATCCAGCACACGCGCCGTTGGCCACATGTGCTGCAACATCGCCGCCTCTACCAGTCGCTGAAGATATGCGTCCCGGGCCGTCGGCTTCAGGCCATCGCTGTCGCGCTCCATCTTCGCCGCTGCCTCCCAGTATCGCTGTATCTCTTCGAGCGTCCTAGTCATTCACTTGTTATCAAAATGAGCAACAACAGATTTGCCACCTGGCTTGTTAGGGTGTAAACGCATGGCACCAACATTCAATGCTCAGTAGCGACCAGATGAGCAGACGCCGATTCACTCTCCCGCTCAGATGATCTTCAAGCAGCCTTTTCACGATGGACGGTGCGAGAAATTCGTAGATCCGCGCCTTAGGGTTGAGCAGCAGCCGTTTAACGTACTCGATGCTTTCGCCACGGAACCAGCTCGCGTCTGGCCCCGAAAAGCCGCGTTTGTCGCCGCTGGCGATTGACTGGGGCACATAGCGCACCATCATACGGCGCAGCAGCAGCTTGCCGTCGCGCGTCTGCTCAAAATAGCGCTGTGTCTTTGGCCCTGGTTCGTTCTCGTTCAGGCGAACGACTTCTCCAAGATTGCCGAGCTTGAGCCTTACGGGGACCCGCATACCAAAGTCCACCAGATCATTGTCAAGAAACGGGACGCGGATCTCGAGGCCGTGCGCCATGCTGAGCTTGTCCTCGACGACGAGCAGGCCTTGCAGAAAGGTTTTGGCCTCGAAATACAGCGAGTGGTTGACGTAGTCCTCCGCCCTAGACGGCGGCTGCAGGTCGGCTGGAAAGACACTACGAAAAATATCGCGCGGCGAAATACCGGCTGTTGCCGGCCGTACGGGTGCAATTAGTTCGTCAAAATCTTGGTCGGGCACCAACCGCTGCCAGTATGAATAGTACTTCGACGCATAGTGCTCAAAATCATCGTTGACCACGGCGCGGTAATAGCGCCAGGGATAGCCGCCAAACAATTCATCGCCTCCCGCGCCGGAGAGTACTACCTTGCCAAACTTGCTGGCGAGCTGGCTTGCATAGAAATTGGGATAACTCTGGCCAACCCGCGGTTCCTCGATGTGCGGAGCCATGCGCGGCAGAGCGCGTTCCATGTCACCCGCCTTCAGCACCAGTTCGTAATGCACCGTGCCGAAGAGGTACGACATGTATTCAGCATCGCCTCGTTCATCGGTGGCGAGCTCGAGACCGGACGCCGAGCGCAGGTCGAAACCGACAGTGAAGCTGCACATGCCCGGCAACTGCTTTGCGGCCACGGCCGTGATCGAACCCGAATCCATACCACCGCTTAGGTAAGCACCCACAGGCACGTCGCTGACTAACTGGCGCAAAACGGCCTGCTGAAACAGCCGGTCGAGCTCCTCGACATACTCCTCTTCGCTCGCCGCGTTCTCGTCAGTGAAGTTCCAGTCCCAATACTTGCGCCACTGAAGGCTTCCATCGGTGCTGATCCTCACGTAGTGGCCAGGCGGCATGAGGCGGATACCACGGAACAGCGTCCGGTCTGTGAAGAAGTTCTGGAAGGTGAGGTACTCTACCAACCCTGCCTCATCCATGCATGCGCTGAAATCGGGATGCTTCAGGATTGCCTTGACTTCCGAACCAAAGGCGAAGGTGTTCGTGCTTCTGGCCCAATACAGCGGTTTGATGCCGTAGCGATCTCGCACGAGCCACAGTGCACGCTCTTTCGCATCCCAGAGAGCGAATGCGAACATGCCGTTAAGCCTGGTTACGCAATCGCTTTCCCACTCTGCCCAGGCTTGGAGGATGACTTCGGTATCGGAACGTGATTGAAAGCGGTGGCCAAGGGTCTCCAGCTCGGTGCGAAGTTCCCAAAAATTGTAGACCTCGCCGTTGTAGCAGATCGTGTAACGTGCATCTGTCGTGGTCATGGGCTGTTGCGCGGCATCGCTAAGATCGATAATCGCGAGCCGCTTGTGCCCAAGCCCAAGCGATCCATCCGTAAAGACGCCTTCTCCATCGGGACCGCGATGCGCCAGGGCGCCGGCCATAATCCCGACGACTGCGGCCGAGGCCGGCTCACCGCGCACACTCAGCATGCCTGTAATGCCACACACGGTGACCGTCTCATGCCTTCCGCGCAATCACGGTGATACCGGCCTCTTCTTCGACATGGCGCTCCACAACGAGACCGCACTGCGCGCACCAGCGCAGGACCTCTTCGGAGGATTGCCTCCACGCGTTGCGCGGTGCGTACCAGTCGAAATTGATGTGGTTCATCTCATCGAGCGTCAGCTCAGGCCGGTAGTAGGCCTTGAAGACGTTCCAGTAAAAGAAACGCTGAAGACTTATGCGCCCGGCGGGAATGCCGAGCACGTCGATCGCCTCGGCTATGTCGATTTCAATATCTAGCTCACTCAAAAGCTTGCCGAGTTTCGTCAGCGGCATCAGTGCGTCCCAACTCTCCTGTGCGCTCATTGATTGCAGCTTTTCGCGCACGTAGTCGTCAGTGAACTCGCGGATCGGTCCCTTGCGGCGGTAGACGTAGAAAAGAATGCGGCCGCCGCGCTTGAGCAGACGTGAAAGCGCCTCGAGGGCGCCGCGCGTGGAGTCTGTGTGATGAAGAACACCCTCCGAAAAAACCAAATCCACCGACTGTTCCCTGAAGGGAAGTTTGGTGATGTCTGCCTGCATGAAGGCTGCATCAAAGCCGCGCTCGGTGAATCGCGAACGAGCGACATCGACCGCCCGCGAGACATCGATGCCGAAATAGCGTATCTGTGGAAGGACAGGTGCAAGCAATTCAATCGCCGACATGGCCGCACCACAGCCAGCGTCGACCAGCAGCGGCGCGGGACCGTAATCCTCGAGCCAGGAGGCGCGAGCAATGTCTCCGTAGCGCTTTGTGAGCCACCGGCGCATGTTGTTCAGCGATTCGACGCTCTCGAAGGTATCGCGCTTGTGCCACTTAAAGCCGAACGTCTCAAGCGTCTGTGTCTGTGCCTCGGACAATAGTGCTCGGCTACGCGGTATGTGGCCCTCGACAATGAATTCCTGATCGCGCAGGCGAAACCGCTGCCCCTCTCCCGTCGGTGGCACGCCGAGGTACCTCCACATCCACTGCGGCGCACTACACTCAGATGCTGTGGAGAGATTCGACGACATATTCATAGTCCTCAGCGGTCATACGGTTATGCAGCGGGAGCGCCATGGAATTGCGTTCGCAATCCAGCGCGGCGGGAAAGTGTTCGGGCAGGAATCGGAAGCGCCGACGATAGTATCCCAGCATGTGGATTGCGTGCGTGCCCGGCCGGGTTGCAACGCCCCGCTCATGTAGCGCTTGCATGATCTCATTGCGTGGTCTAGGAGCGAGCTTCGGGTCCACATAGGCGACGAATGCCTGCCACGCATGCTGGCCCTTCGCCGGCTCCCGTGGAAGTTGCAGCCAGTCGATATCCTGAAGAGTCTCGCGATAGGAACTGGCGCCGCGGCTGCGCTCAGAAACGAAGCGCTCAAGCTTTCCAAGTTGCACGAGCCCTACGGCACCCTGCAGATCGGTCATGCGGTAGTTGTAGCCAAGCAGATTGAAACTGGGCAGCAGATACGGCTTAGGACCTAGGTGCCGCTGTTCTTCGGAGACACTCGCCCCGTGGTTACGCAACCTGTTGACCCGTTCAGCAAGCGCTTCGTTGCTGGTGGTAACCATGCCGCCTTCACCAGTCGTTATGGATTTGCGCGGATGAAAGGAGAATGCAGCCGCTAGCCCCAAGCTGCCTGCATGTCGGCCCATGTAGGTGGCGCCCGCCGCGCATGCGGCGTCCTCAACGATAGGCACGCCTGGCGCTGCGCGGGCGAGTGCCTCAATATCAGCGCACAGACCGAAAAGATGCACGGCAATAATTGCACGGGTACGCGGCGTGACCTTCCTTGTGACATCGGCGGGGTCTATGTTGTATGTCCGTCGATCCACGTCAGCGAACACAGGCGTAGCTCCGCAATACACAACAACGTTTGAGGTCGCCACCCACGTGAAGGCAGGCACGATGATCTCGTCGCCTGGCCCAATTTCCATTGCAGCGAGGATAAGGTGTAGTGCTGTAGTGCAGCTCGAAGCCGCGATCGCGTACTCGACCTTGTGATGTGCAGCGAAGGCGCGCTCAAACTCCGCCACTTTCGGGCCTTGAGTCAACCAACCGCTTTCCAACGGCGCCCTTAAAGCAATCCATTCATCCTCGCCTGTGGACGGTGCAGCGATTGGGATTTGCCGACGGGTCTCCATCGCGTTTCTCAGCTAGTCACGCTGGCGCGATGCGCCTCAACTTCAGCGATATGTGCGTTACGCCACGCGAAGAGACCTCGCAGTCCCTCCTCGAGGTTGATCTTAGCCTCAAAGCCGATCTCGGCCTTTGCTTGCTTCGGACAGCCGATCCGGTTGCGGACAAGTGTCGCTTGGCTACGTGGGGCGTAGCGGATTGACTGCTCGGAACCATTTAACCGCACCACTATTTCGGCGATCTCCTTGAGAGAGGTGCGTCTACCAGTTCCTACGTTGTAGAACCGATCCGCAATGTTCGCCTTCATTGCGCAGATGTTCGCCGCGGCACAGTCTTCCACTGCAACGAAGTCAAATGCCTCGCTGCCATCACCGAAGATCGGCGGTCCCTCGCCCCGATCGATGGCGTCGAGCATCTTCATGATCACTGCGATGTAGGCGCCGCGGTAGTCCTGGCGAGGCC
>JBOHZD010000408.1:0-6819 GCA_050738315.1 Woeseiaceae bacterium | reverse complement strand
GAGCGAGGATCCGTGCGGCCACCATCGCAGCGACAAGATCGCGCTCGCGCGAGGGCCGCGCGGCGAGCAGCGCCGCCAGGCCAAGCTTCGACATGGCTACACGCACCGCCTCAACGTGTCCCTGGGGCCGTGAAGCGATGACCTCGAACAGCGTCTCGACCGGACGCAGTTGCTGGCCTTGCAGGATGGCGCGAATGGCCGTTAACTGCTCGTCCGACAGCGAGGAAAGGTTGGCGAGCGTGCGTTTCCTGACCTTTTTTCCGTCGCGGTAGGATTCGCGCAGCAGATAGGCGGGGCGGGAGTTGCGGTTCGGCACGATGTCGATATGCATGGGTGCATTCTATGCTTATGTCGCGCTTATTGCAAGCGGCTAACACAGAAATACATGGGTACATTCTGACGTACCGTATGCAAGCCAAACAAGTCTACCTGCTTGTTTCAGCAAGCATTACTAACAAGAACCATGGAGAAAGCGCGAGGAACTTCAGTCTAATGGATGAACATAGACAAAACCAAATGCCAGGATGGCGGCCGCAATGACAGGGTCGAGGCTTTCCGCGGCCCCTTTCTCAAATGCAAACATTCCTCGAACCAGCGAATCGAGATCTTCCGGCCGAGCGCTTATATGCTCCGGCAATGGCATTCTCGTCGCACGATCGGCGCGTGCCCACACACCGGGGTCAGTCAAGGTCGATCGTTCCCGGTATGCGGAATACGGTACCGCTAACCCGCCCCTTTGGTCCGCGTCTTCCCCGCTTTGGCATGCTTTTCGATGTACGAGATGATCGTGCCTGCGATATCTTTACCGGTCGCATGTTCAATGCCCTCGAGTCCCGGTGACGAGTTGACTTCCATGACGACCGGCCCGTGATTCGAACGCAGGATATCGACGCCCGCGACGTTCAGTCCCATGATCTTGGCCGACCGTACCGCCGTGGAGCGCTCTTCCGGCGTGATCTTGACCAGTTTCGCCGTCGCGCCGCGGTGCAGGTTCGAGCGGAATTCGCCCTCCTGCGCCTGCCGGATCATCGACGCCACCACCTTCTCGCCGATCACGAAACAGCGAATATCCGCACCGCCGGCCTCCTTGATGAATTCCTGCACCAGGAAGTTCGCATTCAGGCCGCGAAACGCTTCCACCACGCTTTCCGCTGCCTTGCGCGTCTCGGCCAGAACGACTCCTTTTCCCTGGGTGCCTTGCAGCAGCTTCAGGATGACGGGCGCACCGCCGACGAGATTCAGCAGGTCGGCGGTATCGTCGGGCGAATTGGCGAATCCGGTGACGGGCAGCCCGATTCCCCGCCGCGAGAGCAGTTGCAGTGAGCGCAGCTTGTCGCGCGAGCGTGAAATCGCAACCGATTCGTTCAGCGAAAATGTGCCGAGCATTTCGAACTGGCGCACAACGGCCGCACCATAAAACGTCACGGATGCGCCGATACGCGGGATGATGGCATCCTGTTTCGGCAGCATCTCGCCGTCGTAATGAATGCTCGGCTTGAAACTCGCGATATTCATGTAGCAACGCAAATGGTTGATGACACGCACGTCGTGCCCACGCTCGGTGGCGGCCTCGACGAGACGCCGGGTCGAATACAGCTTCCTGTTGCGCGAGAGAATGCCGATCTTCATGTCGCTTGACCTCTTGATTTGCGTCGCGGCTTTCGAGTCAGGTACGAGCGCGTGGGATCGACCAGCATCCGGCCCTTGAGCGCCGTCCGTCCCAGCAGCATGCGGAATCGCATGTCGTCCCGTGACGTGAGCGTGATCTCGATGCGCCATGATAACCGGGGCATGCAAACCTCCGTTTCGATGACGTAGCGCATCTCCCTGTGGCCGCCCGAAT
The DNA here is from genome assembly GCA_050738315.1 of Woeseiaceae bacterium. Classification (GTDB taxonomy): domain Bacteria; phylum Pseudomonadota; class Gammaproteobacteria; order Steroidobacterales; family Woeseiaceae; genus IDS-8. The sequence continues at coordinate 4,976 of JBOHZD010000408.1, read as the reverse complement.
CAGAGACGACCCGCCGGTCCTTGACCGGTGACTCGCAAATCACTTCGACGTCGGTACGCCGCTGCCTGGGATGGATCTTGAAACGCACCCAGGCAGCGCCATTCCGGTCGAACGACTCGACATGAAATGCGTGCAAGGCCGACGTGCGTGCGCCGGTATCGACTTTCGCCTTGATCCTGTGGATGCCGAATTCCGGGAGGCTCGCCCATTCGCGCCAGCCGACGATGATCAATCTGTCCGCTCCGTCAGTCATCGATGTGCTTCAGCCCCAATTGGTGTCGACTGCGTGGTTCTGTTGAAATTCCTCGACCGTCGCTTTGGCTTCGCGCGTGTCGTCGAAACGCGCCAGGTGAAACAGGGCGTCGCCTTCGTGTGCCAGCGGCGAGGTCGTGCGGCCGATGACGATGCCGCCGGAAGATCCGGTCACGTCGATTTCGACTTCGCCGAACGGGTCGCTGATTTTCGCGAGGACCTGTTGCGCGCGTACCTGCTGCCCGAGCCTGCAGCGTGTCTGCAACAGCCCGCTCATCGGTGCGCGCACCCAGGTTGTCGTGTTGGTGTAGATGGGCGAGGTCACCTTGCGTGGACCGGCGCGCGCCGGCAGCATCCCGAATTCGCGCATGACGCGAACAATTCCGCGAACGCCGACGGTAATCGACAACTCATCGAAGTGCAGCGCCTTGCCGCTTTCGTAAAGCAACGTCGGCACGCCATTGTCCCCGGCATACTGCCGCAGCGAACCTTCGCGTACATTGGCATCGATCACGACCGGTGCGCCGAAGGCGTGGGCCATGCGCTTGACGTCCGGATTCGAAAGATTCGCTCTCACCTGCGGCAGATTGGTGCGATCCACGGCGCCGGTGTGCAAATCGATGCCGTAGTCCGCCTTGGCGACGATTTCCGTAGCCACGAGGTGAGCCAGCCGGGCGGCGAGTGAACCCGACACGCGTCCCGGAAACGAGCGATTCAGGTCACGCCGGTCCGGCAGGTTTCGCGACTGGTCGATAAAACCGAACACATTGACGATCGGCACCGCCAGGATTCGCCCGCGCAGGCTTTTCAGTATCGCGCGTTTCAGTACGCGCTTGATGATTTCAACGCCGTTCAGTTCGTCACCGTGAATGGCCGCGGTCAGGAACAGGGTCGGTCCGCCCCGGCGACCGTTGACGATATGTACCGGCATCGTCAGGTGGGTATGGGTATACAGGTTGGCGACCGAAAGCTCCACAGTCTTGCGGACGCCCGGCGGGACTTCCTGTTTACCCACGGTAATCGTCTGACCTTTCATTGTTTTTGCGGATCCACGGCAGCTCCCGGCGACGACTGCGAATGCTATAACGCTCGAAAAAATGCCGCCCGCTTTTTCTGCGCGGCAGGAGATTCCCCGGCACCTCGGCCCGGCGGAACAGGCAGGGAAAGGCAGCAAGTTTACATAATCGCCGGGATATCCTTCGCTCAAATTGAGGAATTTTCCCGAATTTTGCGGCGGGCGACGGCAGCCGACCGGCGACGCGAGTTTTCCTTGTCGGCCCCCGGCATTATCATGCAAGGTCCTTCAGCGAACGGACGCGTGAGATGCCAGGGTTGTATTTCGAGGAATTCGAGGTCGGACAGACTTTCAGGCACGCGATTCGCCGCACCATCACGGAGGCCGACAACGTCTGGTTCACTGCGCTCACGCACAATCCTGCCCCGCTGCACCTCGACGCCGAATATTGCAAACAGACGGAGTTCGGCCGGCCGCTCGTCAACAGCTGCCTGACGCTCGGCTTCATGGTCGGGATCTCGGTCGGCGACACGACGGTCGGCACCACGGTGGCCAATCTCGGCTGGGACGAGGTTCGTTTTCCGAAGCCGCTGTTTCACGGCGACACGATTCACGTCGAGTCGGAAGTACTCGAACTCCGGGCGAGCAAGTCCCGTCCCGAAAACGGCATCGTCGTGTTCAGCCATCGCGCCTACAATCAGCACGATGAACTGGTCGGCGAATGCAAACGATCGGCGCTGATGCTGCGGAAACCCCGGTGACCCGAAGTTTTCTGTTTGTACCGGCGGACAGCGAGAAAAAACTGCTGAAGGCAGCCGGAACCCGCGCCGATGCGCTGATCCTCGATCTCGAAGATTCCGTCGTGGCGAAGCAACGGCCTAATGCCCGGCTGCTCGCACGAAAGTTCCTGTCGGAACAGCGGCCACAGGAAATGTGGGTGCGCATCAATCCGCTCGATACGGACGACGCGCTCGCAGATCTGCGTGCGCTGCTGCCTGCAGCACCCACCGGCATCGTATTGCCGAAGCCGCGAGGTGTCGAAGAGACTGTCCGGCTTGCGAAACTCCTCGACGAGCTGGAGCAGGAACACCACCTGCCAGCCGGCCAGACCGGCATCCTGCCGATCGCAACGGAACGTCCGGCTGCACTGTTCGACCTGCAGCGCTACACGGAGCCCTCGCCGCGGCTCAAATTTCTGACCTGGGGAGCGGAAGACCTGAGCGCCGCGGTCGGCGCGACCCGGAACCGGGACGACCAGGGCAACTGGCTGGCACCTTACGAACTCGCGCGCTCGCTGTGTCTCTTTGCAGCGGCTGCCGCCGGCGTGCCGGCCATCGATACCGTGTTTACCGATTTCCGGGATCAAGACGGCGTCGCGGCCTATGCGGCCAGGGCGCGGCGGGACGGTTTCTCCGGCATGCTTGCCATTCACCCGTCACAGGTGGATATCATCAACAGCGCGTTTACACCGAGCGCCGCGGAGGTTGAGCGCGCCGGGAAGATCGTCGAACTTTTTGCAGCGCACCCGGACGCGGGTGCTCTGTCGCTGGACGGTGAAATGATCGACCGGCCTCACTGGGTGCAAGCCTGCAGAGTACTTGACACCGCGGCGCTCGCCGGGCCGAAACCCGCTCAGAATCATCACAAGGCAGAGCAATGACCAAGACCTACGCAGTACCAGAAACTTTCGCCGAACGAGCCTATATCGACCGGGCCCGGTACGAGCAGATGTATCGTCGGTCCGTCGAGGACAATGAAGGCTTCTGGGCGGACCAGGCGGCACGCATCGACTGGATCCGGTCACCGGCATCGATCAAGGACGTTTCCTTTGCCAGCGACGATCTGCATATCCGCTGGTACTACGATGGCGTTCTGAATGCCTGTTACAACTGTGTCGACCGGCACCTGGCGTCCAGGGCCAACGACGTCGCCATCATCTGGGAAGGCGACGATCCGGCCCGCGATCTGAAGATCACTTACCGGGAGCTCTACGAACGGGTATGCCGTTTTGCCAATGTGCTGAAGAAGCTGGGTGCAAAAAAAGGAGATCGCATAACGATCTACATGCCGATGATTCCGGAAGCGGCGGTGGCGATGCTCGCCTGCGCGAGAATCGGCGCGATCCATTCGGTCGTTTTCGGCGGATTCTCGCCGGACGCCCTGGCCGGTCGCATACGCGACTGCGATTCCAACATCGTGATCACCGCAGACCAGGGCGTGCGCGGCGCCAAGGCGATCCCGCTCAAGGCCAACGTCGACCAGGCCGCGGAACGCGCCGATGTGACGAGTCTCGAGAAAGTGCTGGTGGTGCGCCATGCCGGCGTGGACATCGCCTGGCTCGACGGGCGCGATGCGTGGCTGCACGACCTCGAGGCGCAGGTCGACGCCGAGTGTCCCTGCGAGGAGATGGGCGCCGAAGACCCGCTGTTCATACTCTACACCTCGGGTTCGACCGGCCAACCGAAGGGCGTGTTGCATACGACCGGCGGCTATCTCGTGTATGTCTCGATGACACACCAGCAGGTGTTCGATTATCACCCCGGCGATATTTACTGGTGCACCGCCGACGTCGGCTGGGTGACAGGGCACAGTTACATCGTTTACGGCCCACTTGCGAACGGCGCGATCACGCTGATGTTCGAAGGCGTGCCGAATTATCCGTCGCCGTCACGATTCTGGGAGATCTGCGACAAGCACCAGGTCAACATCTGTTACACCGCCCCGACCGCAATTCGAGCGTTGATGCGTTCGGGTGACGGGCCCGTCAAAAGGACATCGAGGAAAAGTCTGCGGCTGCTCGGCACCGTCGGCGAACCGATCAATCCCGAAGCCTGGGAATGGTATTACCGCGTCGTGGGCGACGGGCGCTGCCCGGTGGTCGACACCTGGTGGCAAACCGAGACCGGCGGCATCCTGATCACGCCGCTGCCGGGGGCGATCCCGACCAAGCCCGGCTCGGCCACCCTCCCCTTCTTCGGCGTCCAACCCGTCGTGGTGGATGAGAAAGGGCAGGTCCTCGAGGGCAACGACGTCTCGGGCAACCTTTGTCTCGCCGGCACCTGGCCGGCGGAGGCGCGGACGCTCTGGGGGGATCACGCCCGCTTCAAGCAGACCTACTTCGAGCAGTATCCCGGCCTCTACTTCACCGGCGACGGCTGCCGGCGCGACGCCGACGGCTACTACTGGATCACCGGCCGGGTGGACGACGTGCTCAACGTCTCCGGCCACCGGCTAGGCACCGCCGAGATCGAGAGCGCCCTGGTGGCGCACGAGGCGGTGGCGGAGTCGGCGGTGGTCGGCTTCCCGCACGAGATCAAGGGGACGGGGATCTTCGCCTACGTCCACCCCAAGCCCGACTACGAAGGCTGGGACCCGGAGGAGCTGGCGGGGATGCTCAAGGAGCAGGTGCGCAGCGTCATCGGGCCGATCGCCACCCCCGACCGGGTGCAGATCGTCTCCGGCCTGCCCAAGACCCGCTCGGGCAAGATCATGCGCCGCATCCTGCGCCAGATCGCCGCCGGCGAGTACGAGGAGCTGGGGGACATCACCACCCTGGCCGACCCGGGCGTCGTCGAGAAGCTGGTGGCGGACCACCGCGCGGCCGAGGCGACGCACCAAGCCGAAGCACGCTAGACTCGGCATCGAATCAAGCTCTGGAAGCTCGCCGGCCGCCGCGGCCTCGCACCGCGGTCGAGAGGTGACTCCATGC
>JBOHZD010000407.1:0-17227 GCA_050738315.1 Woeseiaceae bacterium | reverse complement strand
TTCCTGTTCGTCAGGCCAGCGCTTTGCCTTCGGCTTCCTTCAGATCCCACCTCACGATGGGCACCCTTGCCGTTCGGCTAACCGTCCCCCCTGTCGGGCCGGTAGAGGACTTTCACCTCCAAGTGGGTGCGCCCTGCCGGGCGCACACAAAAAAAGGCCGGCCCCGGAAGGGCCGGCCAGGCGGAGACTCGGAACGAGTCACGGGGATGTTTGTCGTCGAGTGTCAGTCGGGATTCGACGCGAAGGACGGTGTGTCCTCTACGAACAAGGTCAAACTGACTTTGCGCTCGAGGGCGTAACTGTCGACAGTTTCGTCGGCGGCGGTCGATTCACCGTGTGCCGTCCATTCGATGCGGTCCGGTGAGACACCGTTGGCCGTCAGCAGGTCGCGCACATACTCGGCGCGCTTGACCGACAAGCCCTGGTTGTAATCGGTATCGCCTCTTGCGTCGGCGTAACCGTCCAGCCGCACGTGAATATCCGGCATCGCAGCAAGGGTTGCGGCCAGTTCGGAAAGCCGCGTGCTGGTCGAGTCGGTCAGTACGTGCTCCTCGGTCCGGAACAGGAGATCCATCTCGATGCCGCTCTTGAGCAAGCTGACCATTTCGGGGCGGCCCTGCGCACGCATCCGCTGCAAGTCCGCACCGAGGGCATCGATGTCGGAATTCAGCGAATCGACGTTGGTTTCGAGCTGCTCGATCCGGCCGGCGGATTTCTGCAACGATCCGGACAGCGTTTCCACCTGCACGTTCTTCTGATGAAATTCGTCGCCGAGTTTGGCGCCGATCGCTGCACCGATCACGAAGCCGACCGGCCCGCCCGCCAGTGCGCCGACGGTCGCACCCACTCCGACGCCGATCGTTTCCTGTTTCGACGCCGCGTCCGCGGCCAGTGCCGGTCCCGCCGCCAGGCAGGCAACGATGCCGCATACTGTCAATTTCGTTCGCATGGTTTGTCCTCCGAGTTTCAATCGCCACGGTTGTGGCGCCTGCGGAGTCCATTAAACGGCCGCAATGGGCGCGACGAGCGTCCGCAATATGGCGGGCCGCCGATCAATTGTGGCGAATCGTGCGCAAGCTGGGATGGCAGGCGATGCCTGGATCGGGGAGGCCTGGATGGGTTCATGGCGTTCCTGAAAAGGCCTCCCCGATCCAGGCATCGCTCCGGTTCCAAGAAGACTACCGGCGGTCCCGTTCAGTCAAGCCTACAAACGTCCCGCCGTTCCTCTCGCACACCACCCGCATCAAGCCGGCGTATTTCTGTGCCATGCGCGGCGCGCCGGAGCCGCTGAACGAAGTGGGAAAGCCGATGGCATGGATTCTGAACTGGCGGTTGCCGTCCGCATCCGGGGGATTGGTCTTGTCGATGTCACGGACCACGGCCTCCATCGAACTGCCGGTGAAATCGTCGCCGAAGACGTAGATGCTGATTTTCTTTTCGGAGTCCCGGAACGAATCCAGCGCATACAGGATGCCGTCGGCCGGGTTGCTGTCGCTGAACGGGGCCCAGGTGCTGATGGTGTTTTTGATCGACTGGCGGAGTTGCGGCGTGTCCTCGAGCCAGGTGCGGCCATACTGCGGGAACATGAACTGGCCGTTGTCGTTCATGACCTGCAAGCCCTTGACCGTCGGGTATACGTCCAGCACTTCGCGGATTTTCTGCTCCAGGAAGGCCCACTTGGCCTGCATGCTGCCGGACGTGTCGATCACGAAAATGATGTACTCGCTGTCCACCGGGATGCCGCCGACGGCATCGTCCGGCGCGCGCTGATAATTGGCGAGCAGGCGCTGCATCTCTTCCGTGAGGCTCTGCCGCGCCGCCTGGAGCTGTCCCTCGTCGATCCGCAAGGTCGGCGAATCTTCGGTGAGCAATTTGTACTGGCCCTGGATCCGGTCGAGTTCGCGCTGCAGTTCTTTCAGCGTCATTTTGGTGTCGGTCGTCAGTTTGCGGGCCGATTTCAGGTCCCGATTCAGAACGGTCGTGTCGCCGCGAATTTCGAACAGCTCTGCTTGCAGTCTTTCGATCAATTCCTGCAGATCGGTTTCGGTTTTTTCGACAATGACGGGCTCGGCGATCTTGCTCAGGACAAGCAGCAGGATAATGGCGCCGAATCCGCAGCAGATGCAGTCCAGGAAAGACAGGCTGAATACCTCGACATCCCTGCGCCGCGTCATGGCCAGTCCTCGCTCACGCTCATGAAGGAACCGCCGGTGCCGAACGCCAGGATCCAGTACACGATGGCCGCGTTGGAATCGCCTTCCATCGGGTACAGCAGGGTATTGACGGGAATACCCTCGGGTATCATCGCCTCGGCCTCGTAATAGAACTCGAGGCGCTGCTGCCCCGTCACCATGCCGCGATCGGTTTCGGGAGTGTTCATGGTCGGCAGTCCGTCCACGAGCAGGATGACGTTGTCGGGCTTCGGGTTCAGCTTGTTGATGACGTCGACGGCAGCCAGCATGTTGGTGCCCTTCTCCGGGACCGTGCGGCGCAGAATCTTGATGGCCTCGGTGAGCTGTTTGCCGTCTCCGACGTCGAGCCAGATGTCCTTGGTTCCCGGCAGCACCGGCCAGGCGGTCGTATTGAAAGCATACAACTGGAATTTGCTGTCCGGAGGGAACTGCGCCGACAGCCAGTCGACGCTGTTCACTGCCTGGCGCCATTTCCGGGACTCGAGCCGTTGCTCTTTGGGCATATTCCGGCGGCGCAGGATGTTGATGATCCTGCGGTCGAGCATGCTGGCGGAGGCGTCCACCAGGACCAGTATCCGTTCGCCGCCGACTTTGAGGCCGGTCAGGTATTGCCGGTCGCCATCGCCGACGAAAGTGCGCACCTGCTCGCCGGATTCCCGGCTTTGTTCTTCGGCCAGCAGCCGCTTCCTCTGTTCCTCCAGCGATTTGATGTCGGACTGGAGCTTTTCCACTCGCTCGATCTTGGCGAGCGTTTCCTTGTCGTGCTTCGCCAGCTCGATCTTGAGTTTTTCGATCAACGCGGTGATCTGTTCGATCTCGGTCGCGGCCTGGGCGCGCTCGTCTTCGAGCTCTTCCATGGTATTGCGCGCGAGTACACGGTCCTTCTGCTTCTCCAGGATCTCGTACTGGAGCTTCGAGGTTTCCGCCATCAGGCGCTGGGTCGGCGCATCCGTGGCGCGGGTTGCCTGCGCGTTGATGATCATGAAAAGCAGGATGACCGCGCCGAAGCCGCAGCAAATGCAGTCGAGAAACGACATGCTGAAGATTTCAAACGTCCGGCGTCTGCGTGCCATCTGCCGTGTCCGTGGTGATCATCAGAAACTCGAATCCGGGCGAGCCGACCCTTACGGAATCTCCGACCTGCAGGACTGTAGACCCGTCGATCCGGTGTCCGTTCAGAAAGGTACCGTAGCGGCTGTGGTCTTCGAGCACGCACTGGCCGTTCTGCTGCCAGAGCAGGCAATGGCGCCGCGATATCCCGGGCATGTCCGTTCCCAGCGCGATCCCGCGCTCCGCATCGGACGCCTGCGTTCCGAGCACGAGCGGCGCACGGTCGATCGCATGGGCCCTGCTGCCGAACAGCAGGTGCGTCGGCACGCCTGCACCCGCGCGGCTCGCAACGTCCGACTTCAGCGACGCGGGGGCCTGGTCCCAGGGTAGCTGGCGGCGCAGGCTGATCCGCCCGTCTACGCCGGCTGCCGGCAGGTCCCTGCTGCGGGTCAATGCGCCGTGCGCCGTTGCGCCCGGCTCGAGCACGAACAGCGCTCCGCCGACCCTGGCCTTCAGCATGTCCGCCAGGCCCGGCAGGCGACCGACGCGATCCGTGACCTGGATCGCCGGGGTCTCTTCCGCCCTGAACAGCGGTCGGAGCTTGCTCACGATCCGCTGATAGTAGGGCGCCGCCGCACCGATCAACGCCAGCGATTCGATGTCCGCCTCGTGACCGATACCGCGGTATTCGAGCGTCACGTGGACGCGGTCGCTCCTGGCGGCCTCCTCCAGCCAGCCTGTCAGCCGGTTGAAGAGCATTTGTTCCGTCGCCGCGGTATGCAGGGGATCGAAACGCGACTGCTGCACGAATGCTTCGGCGATCGCGGTGAGCCAGGTGTCGGACAGGTCGTAAATGCCGCAATCGTCGATGACTTCGACCCGGTCGACCTGCACGTGACCGGGTTGCGCGAGCCGCGTCAACGTCGTCGCGTGCAGGCTGATATCGATATGAACCGGCACTGCATTCACGTACTCGCGGCGGGTCGCCGCCACGCCGGCATCGACCATTGCAGCAACCGGTATCGACAGTTCGCGCGTAATGCCGAGTAACAACCCCAGGTTTTCGGCGGACATATAGGCGGGCACAGCCAATACGAGGTCCGTTCCGCCGTCACCGCCGGTGTGCCACATCTGTTCGAGCTGGTGGCTGGCCAGATCCGCGGCGCTCATATGACTGAAGCGCCGGTCCGTCAGCGGCGTCGTGACGAGATCCGACCAGAATCGATGCTGGACGCGGCGCGGGTCGATGCGCGCATGGTCGAACGCCTGCCGGCCGGTTACCAGCCGTTGTTCGTCGAGAAACGCAAAACCGGGTTCCCGGTAAACGATCCTCCCGTCGCGGTACATCGTAATGCCCGCGTCGTTCAAATGTGCGGCGACTCTGGTCAACGTTTTCCGTCCCTCGATCAGTCCGCCTTCATGTGACGAAGCAGTTTTTCGTCAAAGTAACTCTCGGTGTCGAATACCAGGCGTTCCTGCAGCGACTGCAACTGGTGGATCAGGAACATCAAGACGATGCTGATCAACAGCGCGATCAGCGTTGAGTTGAAAGCCAGTCCGAGACTCTCGGTGACGCCCGACAGGTCGCCCTGCACGGCGCGGTTCGCCTGCGCCAGCGCGTCGCCGATACCGCGCACGGTGCCGATGAATCCGATGGCCGGGATGGCCCACGCAATGTAGCGAATCAGGCTCAATTCCGATTCCAGCCGCTCCGCCTCGGATTCGCAGACCGTGTGCGCGATGTTCGATACGTCCTGAATATTCCGGGTGGATGCAAATCGGCGCAGCGCGCTCGACAATACCCGCGGCAGGAGCAGGCGCTGCTGCTCCTCGGGCAACGCCTGCACCTGCCGCGCGAATTCCCGCGTGTCCTCGGGCAGGATGCGCATGCCGTCCGCAATCGGAATCAGGTCGAGTTCGAGCAGGCGCCGCTCGCGGTTCAGATTGATGGCCTTGTATCCCATGATGGCGAAAGCCCAGAACATCAGAATGAAGCAGGATTCCTGTTCGTAGTCCTTGATCAGGACCCACACCGAGCGTTCGGGGACGAAATTGGGATTCTGCTCCAACTGCCGGTTCTGTTCGGCGATCGCTTCCACGGCATTCGGCCGCACCACGGTCATGTAATAGGCCTGCACCACGATAAAGATGATGATCAGTGCAAAAAGCTGGAATACGAATTCGACCGGAATATTTTTTTTCTTCATGTATCTGGGCTCGCGACGTGGCAGAGATCCTGGGGTGCACTCTAACGGATAAACGGGATCGGATACATCGCGTCGCCCGCGTGGCGGGCTCCTGCAGGGGCGATCGTCGAGTTCCCGTGGGAGTCCGCCAGGCGAGCGACGCGCGGCGGAAAAATCGCGGCAACGGTACACTAAATATCGGTCGGGAACGGGATGGGTTCGGATAAGGGTATTTCTTCCGTGGGGATGAAATCGTCATCCTCTCCTTCGAAGGTCTGGTCATCCAGGACCGTCTTTTCGTCCACGTCGGGAATCGCGGATTCGTCCTCCGCGGTTCCGGCCTCGGCGGTACCGGCTTCGGCCTCCGGCCTGGCGGCGTCGGCTTCACCCTGTTGTGATTGTTGCTCCTGTGGCGCCTCCGGCTGCGGTTCCGCCGCAGGCGGATCTCCCGCCGGGTCCTGCGACCAGGCCGGGCAGGAGAGGATTATCGCCGCGAACGCCATGGGGAGATTTCTGCGCATCGTATCGCCTGTCCGGACCCGAATATTGCAACCGTGGAGAATCATTGGACTCTCATTCTCAGTCGGCGTTCCTCGCGATCCGGAAACCGACGTCATACCGGCCTTCGCTGCCAAAATCGCGATAGGCAAGCCGCAGTTCGAGTATACCGGCATGGCGCCAGCTCGAACCCCGGATCACGTGATCCGTGCCGCGGCCCGGCCCCGCCGGATCGATCAACGGCTCGGTCTGGCCGGGCGTCGGTACCGCGTAGTAATCCTGCACCCACTCCGCGACATTACCGCCGCCGTCGTAGAGGCCTAGCGCATTCGGCGGAAAGGTCCCGACCGGGGCCGTTGCCGTAAAGCCGTCGTCATAGCCCGGTAGAATCGACGGCAGGACGCCCTCGGCCGACTGATCGGCATAGTTGCCGCTGTCGGGCCGCGGCGGCATCTGGTCCCCCCAGGGGAAAACGGTATCGGTGCTTCGCCCCTGGTAGCGGATCGCCAGCGCCCATTCCGCTTCCGTCGGCAGCCGATAGCCGTTCGTTGCAGGCGTGACCGGCTCCCATCTTTCGAATCGCTTCTCGTACGCAAGCGGCAGGCCTTCCTCGGCACTCAGCCAGTTGCAGTACTCGACGGCTTCCGTCCAGGTCATGTTGGCCGCCGGATTCGTGTCACCGGATAACGCGGGATGCACATCGCCGCCGGAGTTGTGATTCTGCTTGAAGCGCGCGAACTCCTTGTTCGTCACTTCTTTCTCGCCGATGTAGAAGGCTTGCGTCAGTGTCACCGGGACGATGACCTCGTTCGCGCGCCGGCCCTGCTGGCTGCGCGACGAACCCATGCTGAAACTGCGCGGTTCGACGCGCCGTAGCACCTGTCCCTGCGAAGTCGTGAGCGTTGCCGCAACGCTTTGCAGCCGCACCTCTTCATCGGTCAGCAAGCGCACATCGACCGTCTGCGGATATCCCGGACGCGGCGTGACGCTGCGGCTGAACGTCTGGTAGCCGTCCTTCTGCACTTCGAGGCGATGCGGCGCCGACGACAGATGGAGCGTCGCCGAGCCGCTGCCCTGCTCCCTGCCGTCGACCAAAATGACCGCATCCCGAGGCTCGGCCGAAACGTTGACGATGCCGAGCCTGGCCGTCATGTCGACGGTGATCGCCCGGGAGGCTGCCGCGTCCAGGCGCACCTGGCGCACCGTCGAACCGTAGCCGGCTTTCGACACGCCGATTTCGTAATCGGTATCCGGCGACAGCGCGAGTTTGATCGGTGACTGCCCGCGGTAACGGCCGTCCACCGTGACGTTCGCGCCAACAGGAATCGTCTGGACCTTAAGCTCCGCGTCCGCGGGTTCCAGCTGGATCGTCGGGATGACCTTGTCGCCGTTCGCCACGGTTTCGATGATCCCGTCCCAGGCCTTGAAACCGTCACGCACCACGCTCAGCTCGTGCGTGCCTTCCATCAGTTCGAGACGTGCTGGTGTCACGCCGATCTTTTCCTGGCCTTTGTAAACGGTCGCGCCGGGCGGGTTGGACGTCACGTCGACATCGGCCCAGCGCGGCACGAGTTGCACGACCAGCTGCTGGTGCAGGCCGAGCCCGGGTACCGCAAGCCGGTCATGGAATGGCAGGAACCGCTCCGCCGTGACCGTGACCGCATGCATACCCGGCTGCAACTCGAGAGGGCCATAAGGTGCCTGGCCGATCTCCGCATCGTCCACGGTGACGATGGCTTTCACCGCCGGATCGGTGTCGACGGTCAGCGTACCCGGCAGCCGCCGCAGTTCGATCAGGATGGTTCTGCTCTGCTCTTCCCCGACGTCGAGGCTCTGGTTGATCGCGTAGTAGCCGTCTTTCTCGACGTTGACGGTGTAGTGCCCGGGCCGCAGCAGGACGCGCTCGCCGATCGGCAAGCGGAACCAGCCGCCCGAAATCGACAATCGATCGGGTTCTCCCGGGCGTACCTCGAAATGGATCGAGCTCGACGTAAACAGCAGCCAGGAGATGAAGACGAGGATAGCGACGCCGGAGCCGATTGCAGCCTGCCAGCGATAATTGCGTACCGGCTCGGGAACCGCGGCTGCTTCGCTTGCGCGCCGAAATGCAGTCGGCGCGATGCCCTCTTCCGCGGCTGCGCCGTCCGCGTCGGGCAGTTGCGGCGGTTTCGTCACGTAGGCGCTGTCTTCGAGCCGCACATTGAGCAGCATTTCGCCGCCCTGCCCGGCGACTTCGATGCGGGTGCCGAAATATTCGAGTTCGTCGCCGACCGCGAGCCGTCGCGAGGTCGTCAACGGCTGACCGTTGATGTGCATTTCTCCGGCCCTGCCGACCGGTTGCACGAAAGGCTCGCCATCGAGTTCGTTGAGCGCGGCAAGCTGCGTGTTGCCCGGGCCCGGCAGGCGAATTTCGCAGCCGGCGGCGGTGCCCAGCCGCAACGGCAACTGGTCGAGTGGATACCGGCGTTCGCCCGCCGCGTCCCTGATAACGATTGCCGCGACGTTCAAATCGGTTCCTCACACATGACGATCACCGGCTCGAGTTCGATTTCCGGTGCTACACGAAATTCCAGCCGCACATCGCGGAAGCCCGGCCGGCTGCCTACCGCGACATACTGACCGGGACGCAGTTGCAGCTCCTGGGTGGAGAAAACGCCCAAGTGGCCGATCTTGAATATGGAAACGTCGGTCGCGTTGTCGGAAACGAAGCGCACAGTGAGCGGTGTTGCTGCACGTTTCAAGAGCTTCGACAACTGGTCCTTCTGGTCCTCGAGCCGAGGACCCATCGGTGACAGCCGTGACACGTCCAGCAGCAATTGTGTTGCGGACTGCATCGTCGCCGGCGCGCTCAAAGAATCGGGATTCGCAATGTAGGATTCGAGTTGCTGGTGCAAGGCCGCCCGCTGACCCGCGCGCGTTACGCCCTGCTGTGCGAACTGCAGCAACGGGTCGATCTCGAGAATGTCCTTGTATTTCTGCACGGCGGCCTGCCATTCCTCGTTTTCTTCGAGTGCCGCTGCTTCTCCTTCCATGCGGCGGATATCCGCCAGGCGAACTTCCTGGTCGACCTGCAGCAGGCCGTCGACCGGTTGCGACGATTCCGGCTTCAGCGCCTTGGCGGCATTGAATGCCGCCCGTGCGCTTTGATAGTTGCCGGCGGCGAGTGCGTCGAAGCCTTCCGTCATACGCTGCTCGAACGACCGCTCGCGGATCGCTTCGAGCACCCGGGCGAGCGCCGTCGTCGCAGGTTCCCAGGCCGGATCGAGCGCGAGCGCTCTTTCGAAAGCCTGTTTCGCGGCTTGCAGCTCGAGTTCATTTTCGAACCGGAGCCCCTGATCCGTCAGCGTCAGCACGGATTCCAGGTTGCGTGCCCGTTCCTGCCACCGCAGGGCCTCCGCATCGCCCGGCGTGATGGCGACGGCGAGATCGAACAACCGCACTGCGTCGGCATGATTGCCATCCGCGAATGCGGCCCTGGCGGCACTCATTGTGTCGCGAAAGACGTCATCGATGCGACCGAAGAACGGCGCCAGCAGCGCGCTCGCTTCACGATAGCGGCGTCCGGCCAATTCGTAGTCCTGATCCAGGTAGGCCTTGTCCCCCTGTTCATAGGCCGCAAGCGCATCGAGATAGGCCTGGCCGCCCCAGCGTTCGATCGCACGCAGTTTGAGGCGCTCGAGACCCGACAGCAGCTCGCCGAGCGTCTCGTCGGTCGCGGCCTTCAGCGCCGCCGTGTCGGCCGGCGACCCCGCCTCGTCGGCGGCGGGCGGCGCTTGCTCTTCGCTCGTGGCATCGGCTCCCGGCTCGGCGGGCACCGAAGCTTCGTCTTCGACCACCGACCCGGCGTCGCCGGCACGGTCGGTCTGCAGCGCGTCCGGCAACCAGAAGAAGATCGCGACAACGGCGAACGTCAGGGCGGCAAGTCCGCCGTAGAGGATTTTCGGCGACACGCCGCGGACCTCGCCGCTTGCCGCACCGACTTCGGGCAGCGGCGTGGCGGCTCTTCGCAGAGGCCGGATCGATTCGACCGATTCGATGGTGACGTCGCTGTCTGCAGCATAGTCCGCGTCGGCGACGGACACGGCTGCTACACCAGGCTCGATGCCGGCGTCGAGTAAACGGCGGCCGATCTCTTCGGCAACCGGGCGTCTTTCGGCATCCAATGCGAGCATGTCTTCGAGCAGGCGCTGCAATGCTTGCGGCAGTGGCGCCCCACCCGGGGCCGAGGGCTCCGCCAGTCCGCCATCGTCGCTCCGCTCCGGGGGCTTGCCGAAGATGATCTCGTGCATCAATACGCCGAGCGCGTAGATGTCGTCAGCCGGCTGCGGTGCCGCGCCGGCCAGTTGCTGCGGACCCGACGCAATCTCGGTCCCACCGGCGGCGGCGTGCGTCACGTGAGGCGCCGCGGCGACGCCAAAGTCGATCAGATAGGGCGATCCCCGCGCGTCGAGCAGGATATTGGTCGCCTTGATGTCGCGATGAACGAAACCCTTGCCATGCGCGTAGCGCAGCGCGTCCGCGACCAGGCCGATGGGTTTCAGCGCCTCGCGGAAGGGTTGTCCCGCCAGCACGCCGATATCGGGCCCGCCGATAAACTGCTGGCTGTAAAACGGACCGTCGGGGTCGTCGTGAAACTCGAACACGCGCGCGATATGCGCGTGCATCAGTCGTATGCCCGCCTGCCATTCCTTGTGAAAGAGTTCCCGATATCCTGGATGCGGGGACAACTCGTCGGACAGGAACTTGAGGGCGACGTTTGATTCGGACTGCCGATCGCGGGCGAGCCACACTTCCGACATGCCGCCCGTCCCAAGCCGGCGTATCAGCGTGTATCTGTCAGCCGCCCGCGTACCTTCCTCAAGTACCCGCATCGGTTTGTTCGGCAACTACCCGGTCGGTTCTGCTGACCTGCCGGCGACGCCTACGTCGATCGCCTGGCTGAATCCGCTTTCGGCGCTGTACAGATCCTTGAGCAGTTTGCGCCAGCTTTGATATTGCGCCTCCGCAGTCCCGGTCAGGCGACGCGATTCACCCTCGACCCGCACGACCATGGGGGCCGCCTCCGCGCCGAAGGACTCCGACAGTTCCTTGATGTTTTCGCGGTGTATGTTGGCCGACCGCCGCAACTGCCAGGCGCTGACGATGGTATCGATACCGCGGTCGATGCCGACATACTGCGCCGCCTGACGCGCGCGGCTCGCCGACTGGCTCGAGCTGCTGGTGTCGATGCTGAGCGACCCGGCTACGACGACCACGCCCAGAAGTGCCCGCAAGGTCGCCGAACGCTTGACCTGCCGGTAGCTGACAGCCTGCTCACGCGCTGTCTGTCGCCAGGATTCGTAGGGAATCGCAATGCCGTAGTAAAAATTGGCGTAATGCTCGTTCAGCGTGTCGATGACCAGTTGATCGCGCGAGCGAATCTGCTTCAGCCGCTCGACCATCGGATCGTTCTTGGCGGGCAGCCGCACGACAGAACTGATACCGTTCTCATCGGTTGCGAGATAGTCGCTGAAAACGGTCGGGGCCATGTCAGCGAAAAACTTCAACTCGGACACCTGGCGGATGCGCTCGATCTCCTTCGGCGGCAGCGAAGCCGCGTGCGCTCTCAGGTCGTTGGCGATTTCGTTGAAGACTTTCTGGTAAGGATCTTTCGTGAGGTCGCGGTTGTCCGCATACGACATGACACCGGTTTGCATCGAATATTCCTTTTCGAACCAGTGCACGCCACGAGCATCCTCTGCATTGACGAGCAGCGTGACGAACTCGCCGTCAGATTGCTCGATCTCTCCAGTCAGCATCACGTCGGTAAAGGCATAACGGCTGGGGATGACCCTCACCGCACCCCAGAATCCGGTGCCTTGCAGCGTCGTCTTCAGGTGGTAAGGCAAGTAGCGCGACTCCGCCTCACGAACCTCTTCGTAGATGCCGGATTCGTCGGCGTCATTCTCGTCAGGCACACCGGCCTCGAAATTCATGATCCCGACGTCGAGCAGCATGCTCTCCGATATGTCGAGAGGTGCCACCTTCAAAGGTGTCTTTTCCGCTGTTATGACTTCAGAAACAGTGCAGCCCGCGCACATACTCGCTGTCAGCAGCAGCAGGAACGGAGTTTTTTTTGTCATGAGAGAACTCATTGACTCCTTATATTGGCCCGCCCACCTATCTGTCGTTTCCGACCCTCATTGTCCTAAAGTTGGTTGTAGTTCCGGTATTCTTCCCAAAGACGTTCACGCAATACAGGATCGTCCTCCGCCAGCGCTGCCTCGCGCAACTGCTTCGCCACGATGTCTTCGCTGACCAGGTCCGGGATATCTTCCGGTGTACGTTTGGCAATCTCCTCCTCGGACATTCCGGCGATCGATGGCGATGTCGCGCTCTCGTCCGTTTCGGTTGTGGCGACGCTGCCCGAGCCGTCGCTGCCGCCTCCGGAGGCCTGCTTGCCGAGTCCGACCCCGCCACCGCCGCCGGAGCCGCCCTGACCGAATCCCTTGGTATCGCGGCCCACCGTCGAAATCTCTTTCTGTTCTCCCGCGAGCACGCCATCGAAATCACCGACCGACTTGTCCAGTTCCTTCTCCAACCGTGCTTGGCGTTCCGCTGGCGTCTCGCCGGGGTATTGCCCGACATCTCCCGAGCATTCGCTGCCCGGGTCCATGCCGCCGACACCGCCCGGCAGTTCCGGTCCGCAATCGGCCTTGCCTTCGCCCGCGGCACCGCCCGCGCCGCCGGGGCCTCCTGCAGCGCCACCGGGCATACGACCTCCCAGGCCGCGGACGCCGCCGCCGCTGGGCGCCCCGATCTCACCGCCGGCGCCACCGCCGCCGGACATACCGCCACCGCCGGAAGAACCGCCCGGCATGCCGCCACCGGACGCGCCGCCAGGCATACCGCCGCCGCCGGAAGAACCGCCGGGCATACCGCCACCGGATGAGCCGCCCGGCATGCCGCCGCCGGACGAACCGCCGGGCATGCCGCCACCGGATGAGCCGCCCGGCATGCCGCCGCCGGACGAACCGCCGGGCATGCCGCCACCGCCGGATGAGCCGCCGGGCATACCCCCTCCGCCCGGCATGCCCCCTCCGCCCGGTATGCCGCCGCTGCTGCCTCCACTCATGCCGCCCGTGCCGTAACCGACGGCGCAACCGCCGATCAGGAGCGCCGCCGCAACACCGAGCACGAGCGGACCGGCCGTGCGTGCCACCGTCTGTGTCTTGATGTGTATATTCATGGAGTTATCGCCTCACTGAATCGATTTAAGCGCCAAGGAACGGGACTGAACATGCGCCACGCGGAGCGCGGCCGTCAGCGATCGTTATTCTTGGTTTTGATCGCAGCAACAACGTGTTAGTTCCGCTGAACCTCCGCTGTTGCAGGTGAGTCTGCACACCCTCGTTTGCGTATCACCATAATACGCCGGAATGCGTGCCGCAACAGCTTCGATGAGCGATCTTTCAGGAGGCAGCCGTCACCGGCTGCTTGCGACGCGGATAAGGTTTGCGAAACAGAATGACGGACAGATCATCCGGTTTGCTCGGCTTGGTTCTGGCCTCACCGGTCATGCGCCGGCTCGCCAGACGCGTCAGCGCGTCGACCGCATTATGCAAAGGACCTTTGCGCGTCAAGTCGACGATTTCCTCGATATGGATGTTGTCGGTCAGCCCGTCGCTTGCGAGCAGAATGGTATCGCGCGGTTGCAGGTCCACCGTCGTCCCCATGTCGATGCGCATGTCGCTCGCGCCCAGGAAATTCGATACCAGGTGCCTTTCCTCGTGATGCAAGGCTGCCCGCTGGTCGAGAAAGCCGGCTTCGACCGCGAAGCCCGTCGGGGAATGTGCCAGCGTCTGCGCCTTGAGCTTGCCTTTTTGCCCGACAATGATCGCTTCGGAATCGCCGATCTGGTACATGCGCGCGATCAGGCCCTCGATCGTCACCACGGTCAGCGTGGTGGCCGACCCGCTGCCGAGCGCGAGCACCGCCTGGTTCGCGGCGTCGATGCCATTCAGGATCGCCGTGCGCAACAACATCGTTTCCGACATCGCCGTCTGCAGCGACGCTTCGAGCGTCGTCACCGCGAGGCGCGATGCGCGGCGGCCCATCGGCAAACCGCCCGCGCCGTCGGCGATGACCAGGACGGCGGCGTCCGGGCCGTAGGGAATGGCGGCCACCGTGTCTTCGTTGTCAGTGTCCTTGTCGGGCGACCGGCAGGTATAGGCGACCATCGTGCCGCCGCCGATCGGTACCTGGATGGACTCCGGTCCCGACGCGCCGTCGAGCATGAGCATCTGGTCGGGTGCGTCGTTCATGGAGTGCGATACATTACTTTCGCCGTACCGGCTCTCTGCACCAGGCACAGAAATTCCAGAACTCGCGGGCGATGCCCCATTTGCAGGAACGGCAGGTATGGCGACTGCCGTCCAGCTTCCAGGGTTTCTTCACCTTGGTGCGGCACCAGGGGCAGTAGCGCATGAACGGCATCAAGGGCTCCCTGCATCGCGCGCATTTCGCCGTGTACCGCTGCTCGCTGTAGCGCCGGTTCGTCGCAGGCTCGAATCCCGGGCCGTAGCACCATGCACAATAGTCCCAGTCTCTCTTGACGCCCCGCTCGCATCGCGGACACTGTGCCGGCATGCGGGTCGCCTCGCCGCGCGTCGGATTGTCGATGCCGCACCACGGGCATACCTGCATGCTCTCCGCCACCGGACCTTCGCAGCGCCGGCATTCATGCCGTGTGTCCAGCGCTTTTTTGTACAGGCGCTGAAATTCCCGCCATTGCTGTTGCCGCCAGGACGGGGACGGTTTCTTCGAGCGCCTGGTGACGGTCCGCCGCGGACGCCGTGCGCGGTGTTGCAGCCGTCGGAAGGCCGCATACATCTGCAAGGCGTCCCGGTAGCGGTCGGCGGGGTCGAGCTGAATGGCACGGCGGAGAAAGGTGACGAATTCGGGCCGCAGCCGGGCGCCGACCCGCTCGTGACCGGGCAGCGGCCAGCTGAACGGCCATTCCGGCAACTTGCCGGAGAACATGCGATACAGCACCAGTCCGACGGAGAAGACATCCGATTGAAATTTCGGCCGGCCCATCGCCTGCTCCGGAGCAATATAGTCGATCGTTCCGGACCCGGAGGCTTTGAGGGTGCGCAGGCTGATCTTGGCAAAACCGAAGTCGGTCAGCTTCAGCACGTTGTCGGGAAACAGAATGTAGTTTTCCGGCTTGATGTCGCAGTGGATGACACGGTGGGCGTGAGCGTGAGCGAGCCCGGCCAGCGCCTGGTCGGCCAGTTGCAGCGCGCGGACCGTCGAAATCCGGCGGAACAGCCGGTCCGCCAGCGACTCCTCGCCGAGTTCCATGGCGATGACGAACAGGTCGCCGATGTAGCTGGCATTCTGCACCGACAGGATGTTCGGGTGCCTGAGCTTCGCCGCAACCTGCACCTCGCGCAGAAAATCCTCGTCGGTGATGTTGCGTCCCGGCTTCGGAATTTTCAGGGCGACTCGCGACTTGTGGATGGTGTCGAAGGCCCTGTAAACATCGGCCAGCGGCCCGGACGAAATGCGTCCCAATATGCGATATTTACCTAGCTTCTGCCGGGCCTTGAGCAAAGTCGTTTTTTTCCTTTGATCGATCGTGTTGCGCATGTCTGCCGGGCGCAATCATTGAGGGATGCGGCGGCCGAGTCAAGCCGCCCCGGCAGTGGCGTTACGGACGGGTCATAACACCTCGAACAATCCTGCCGCGCCCATACCCCCGCCAACGCACATCGTGCAGACGACGAACTTCGCGCCGCGGCGCTTGCCTTCGATCAGCGCATGGCCGACCAGACGCGCGCCCGACATGCCGTAGGGATGACCGATCGAGATTGCGCCCCCGTTGACGTTCAGCAGTTCGTTCGGAATCCCCAGGGTATCGCGGCAATAGATCACCTGCACGGCAAACGCCTCGTTCAGTTCCCACAGTCCGATGTCGTGCATCTTGAGTCCGGTACGAGCGAGGAGCTTGGGCACCGCGAACACCGGACCGATGCCCATTTCGTCCGGTTCGGTCCCCGCGACCGCAATCGCGCGATACGCCCCGAGCGGCTCGAGTCCTTTCTTTTCCGCGAGCTTGCTGTCCATCAGGACGGCCGCCGAGGCGCCGTCGGACAACTGGCTCGCATTTCCTGCCGTGATGTGTCCCCCATCGAATACGGGCTTCAGTCCCGCCAGGCCCGCCAGTGAGGTATCCGGCCGATTGCCTTCGTCACGGTCGAGCGTAACCTCGCGGAAACTGATTTCCCCGGTTTCCTTGTCCTTGACGCCCATCCTGGCAGCGACCGGCACGAGTTCGACGTCGAAGGCGCCGCTCTGCTGGCCGTCCGCCGTGCGCTGCTGGCTTTGCAGCGCGTACTCGTCCTGCCGTTCCCGGGAAATCCCATAGCGCCTGGTGACGACCTCCGCGGTTTCGATCATGCTCATGTAGATGTGGGGTGCGGCGGCGAGCACGTTCGGGTCGTCGGCCCGATAACGGTTGAAGTGTTCGTTCTGCACCAGGCTGATCGACTCCAGGCCGCCGCCGACCACGATCGGCATGTTGTCGTCGAGTATCTGTTTGGCGGCGATGGCAATCGCCATCATCCCGGATGAGCACTGCCGGTCGACGGTCATGCCGGCGACGCTGACCGGCAAACCCGCGGCGATCAGGGATTGCCGCGCGACGTTGCGGCCGCTGCTCCCCTGCTGCATCGCAGAGCCCATGATGACGTCCTCGACCTCGTCCAGTTCGACACCGGCGCGATTCACTGCTGCGCGAATCGCGTGTGCTGCCAGGGTGGGCGCCTCCGTGTTGTTGAACGCTCCGCGATAGGCTTTGCCGATCGGCGTGCGCGCCGTCGATACAATCACTGCTTCTTTCATGTCCGTGCCTTCAGTCAGTATTCGTCATTCCCACTGTCTTTTCCGCCGCCGCTACCGATCCAGTTCAATGCCCAGTCCAGCGGCCGCTTGCTTTAAGAATTTGATCGTCTGCTCGCCGCCCGCCTGCGGTTCCCTCTGGCCATCGGTCGCTGCAATCTCTTGCCACGCAGACGCGACGTGCTCTGCGTCACGACGGTCGGGCGGCAGGAACACGCCCGGCGTTTCCTGTATCGCGATCCTTGCGAAGACGCCGGCGCCGGCGGCCACGATCTGCCGGGTCGGCGCGCCTTCGCTCGCAAGAAATATGACCGCCGGCGTGACGGCTTCGGGCTGCAACAACGACAAAACCTGCTGCGCCATCAGATCCTCCGTCATGCGTGTGGCCGCGATCGGCGCCAGCGAGTTGACCCTGAT
>JBOHZD010000406.1:0-10880 GCA_050738315.1 Woeseiaceae bacterium | reverse complement strand
GTCTGGCTTTCGTTCAGGCTGCCGCCCAGTGCGCCTTCGATGTTCTTGGTACCGAGGCTGCCGATCGTCGCGGACACGTAGCCTTCGAGTTCCTCGGTCGGCCTGCGGGTTTCGAACTTGACGATGCCGGCCGGCGTGTTGCGCCCGAACAGGGTGCCCTGCGGACCGCGCAGTACTTCCACCCGGTCGATATCGAATATCGGGAAGCTCTTCAGGATGACGTTTTCCTGCACGACCTCGTCGAAGATGATCGACACCGACTGTGACGCGGCCAGGTCGAAGTCCGTATTGCCGAGGCCGCGCATGTAGAAGCGCGGCGCCAGGCGGCCGTTCGACGATTCCGCGTACAGGCTCGGCACGCGCGCCGCGAGCGCGCGAATGTCCTCGCCGCCCTGCGTGAAGACGTCCACCCGCTCACCGCTGACCGCGGTCACGGAAATCGGCACGTCCTGAATGTTTTCTTCGCGTCGCTGCGCCGTAACGACGATTTCCTCGAGGATGGCGCTGTCCTGCGCCTGCACGCCGGACATGCCGAACGGGCAGGACACGATTGCCGCGATGCCGATCGCGCGGCCGCAGCCAATCCACGAGAAATGAGTATGGACTTGTTTCTTGCCAGACATTGTTTCGCTCCCCGAAAAATTCGTTGAATTATAGCGCCGTCAAGGTTTGTATTCGCTGGAATTTTGCAGAAGCACCGAGACAGTGGACAAAGGAGACGGCATTTTGGACTCCCCCTGTCTTTGAGGTTGCTTGGACAGCACCCCTATCTCCCTTCCTCGAGCGACTCGTAGCATTCCGGCGTGAAGCGCGGTATGCACAGGCACTGGAGGCTCAAATCAGTGCGCCCGGTATTGGTGATGCGCTGCGAGGCGCCGGCCGGAATGGCGACGACGTCGCCGGGACCGACGGCGAAGGGCGCGCCGCCCGCAACCTCCATCAGGCCGCTGCCCTCGCCGATGACATACCATTCGGCGACCGTCAGCCGATGCAGTTCCGTCGTCACGCCGGGGAGCACGCGGCAGCTTGCGAGGGAGGTGTCCGGCACGGCGTCGTCGTTCAAGAGTTCCGTGACGTACACGCGTTCGCCGGTGAAGAATTCGTTCCTGAATTTGTCGTTGCGAATGAGCATCGGGAGCAGGGGCCGTCCAGGTGGTAAACTTAACGCAACGCACGCGAATAACAAACCTATGTCGACGAAACACATGAATGCAGCGCCCGGCGATTTCGCCGAGACGGTCCTGATGCCGGGCGATCCGCTGCGGGCCAGGTATATAGCCGACAGTTATCTCGAGGACGCGCGCCGCGTGACGGACGTCCGCAACATGTGGGGGTTTACGGGCGCATACAAGGGCATGCCGGTGTCCGTGATGGCGCATGGCATGGGTATTCCATCGGTTTCCATCTATTGCACGGAGCTTATCCGCGATTACGGCGTCAAAAAGGTCATCCGGGTCGGTAGCTGCGGCACGACGCATCCCAACGTGAAACTGCGCGACGTGCTGATCGCCATGGGGGCCTCGACGGATTCGGGCGTCAATCGCATGCGTTTCGGCGGCTACGATTTTGCGGCGATTGCGAGTTTCCGCCTGGTGCGGAACGCAGTGATGGCAGCCGAGAAAAACAACGTGAGGTACCACGTCGGCAATATCTTCTCGGCAGACCTTTTCTATACCCCGGATACGGACATGTTCGAGACGATGGCAAAGTTCAACGTCCTGGGCGTCGAAATGGAAGCGGCGGGTATTTATCCCATCGCGGCAGAATTCGGCGCCGAGGCGCTCGCGATCTGCACGGTCAGCGACGACATTCGCTCCGGCGATGCGCTGTCGATCGAGGAGCGCCAGTCGACGTTCGACGACATGATCAAGGTCGCGCTGGAAACAGCGCGCATGAGTGCGTGACTGCGATGAACCTCTCCGCCGTGCCCTTGACGAATCGGATGCCCGACCTGTCGCGGGTCACCCGCGTCGACGAGGTCGGTGTCAACGAGCGGGTCGCTCGCTTTCAGAGCCGCAGCATAAAGAATGAGTCCAAGGTGCAGGCGCTCAGGATGGTGTTGAGCATGATCGACCTGACGACGCTGGAAGGCCAGGATACCGTCGGCAAGGTGCGGCAACTGTGCCAGAAAGCGATGCACCTGCATGACAAGCGGCCGGATCTGCCGCACGTGGCGGCGGTCTGCGTGTACCCGACCCTGGTCGCCGTTGCACGGAAGGCGCTGGGCAGCAGCGGTATCAAGGTCGCTTCGGTCGCGACGGCGTTCCCGAGCGGGATGGCGCCGCGGCGCATCAAGCTCGAGGAAACGAAGATCGCCGTTGCCGAAGGCGCCGACGAGATCGACATGGTCATATCGAGGGGCGCGTTTCTGCAGGGCGATTACGGCTTCGTATTCGACGAGATCATGGCCATCAAGGAAGCCTGCGGCGATGCACATCTCAAGGTCATCCTGGAAACCGGCGAACTCGGCACCCTGGACCGTGTGCGCCGGGCGAGCGTCCTCGCCATGCACGCCGGGGCGGACTTCATCAAGACGTCGACCGGGAAAATCCAGCCGGCGGCCACGATGCCGGTCACGTTCGTCATGTTGCAGGCGATTCGGGACTATTATTATGAAACCGGGAGACCGGTCGGCATGAAGCCGGCGGGGGGCATCTCGAATGCCAAGCTCGCGCTGCATTACCTCGTGATGTTGAAGGAAACGCTCGGCAACGACTGGATGTCACCTGAGTGGTTTCGCTTCGGTGCGAGTTCGCTCGCGAACGACGTGTTGATGCAGATCGAGAAGCAGGCGACCGGCGTGTATCAGTCGGCCGATTATTTTTCGAAGGATTAGCCGGGGCGGGCGAAATACAGGTAACAGTTGTGGACACTCAACGGAACAAGCTCGCTTTCAACGACGGGTGGCAGTACGCGCCGGCGCCGGAAAGTACCGATCACATTCGCATCGACGAGCGCTACGATCTCTTCATCGGCGGCGAGTTCGTGGCGCCGATCGAAGGTGGATATTTCCCGTCGATCAATCCGGCGACCGAGGAGCCGCTGTCTTCCGTCGCGCTCGCAACCGAAGCGGATGTCGACGCGGCCGTCAGGGCGGCGCGCAAGGCATACAAGGGCGCATGGTCGAAGCTCAAGCCTGCCGAGCGCGGCAAATACATTTATCGCCTCGCCCGCATACTGCAGGAGCGTTCGCGCGAGTTCGCCGCGATCGAATCGCTGGATGGCGGCAAGCCGATTCGCGAATCGCGCGACATCGACATTCCACTCGCGGCCGCGCACTTCTTTTATTACGCCGGCTGGGCGGACAAACTCGAATACGCGTTTCCCGGCAGGACCGCGCAATCCCTGGGCGTTGCCGGCCAGGTCATCCCATGGAATTTCCCGTTGCTCATGCTGGCCTGGAAAATTGCGCCGGCGCTGGCCTGCGGCAACACCGTGGTGCTGAAGCCGGCGGAAACGACGCCGTTGACGGCGCTCAAATTTGCGGAGGCGGTACAGGATGCCGACCTGCCAGCGGGCGTCGTCAACATCGTGACCGGCGCCGGCGAGACCGGCGCGGCGCTCGTCAATCACCCGGACGTCGACAAGATTGCGTTCACCGGTTCGACGGAGGTCGGCCGCATCATTCAACGCGCCATCGCGGGGACCGGCAAACGCTACACGCTCGAACTCGGCGGCAAAGCGGCGAATGTCATTTTCGCCGACGCAGCGATCGACCAGGCCGTGGAAGGCATCGTGAACGGCATATTCTTCAACCAGGGCCACGTCTGCTGTGCGGGCTCGCGACTGTTCGTGCAGGAATCGGTGGCCGACGAGGTGGTGCAGAAACTGAAAGAGCGCATGGAAACGCTGATCATCGGCGATCCGCTCGACAAGAACACGGATATCGGTGCCATCAATTCGGCGGCACAGCTCGATCGAATCCGCTCCTATTTAAAGATCGGCCAGCAGGAAGGCGCCGAAATGCATCAGAGTTCATGTCCGGTGCCGGACCGGGGCTACTGGTGCAGACCCACCCTCTTCACCGGTGTCTCGCAGTCGAACCGGATCGTGCAGGAAGAGATCTTCGGTCCCGTGCTCGCGGTGCAGACGTTCCGGACCCAGGAAGAAGGATTGACCAAGGCGAACAACACGCCCTACGGTCTGTCCGGCGGTGTGTGGACGGACAAGGGTGCGAAGATCTTCAAGATGACGCAGGGCATGCGGGCGGGTGTGATCTGGGCCAACACCTTCAACAAGTTCGATCCGACGTCTCCGTTCGGCGGCTACAAGGAAAGCGGCGTCGGCCGCGAAGGCGGTTTGCACGGACTCGGCGCCTACGTGAAGCTGGAGGCTTGAGAATGGCAACGGGAGCAGCGCGCCTCGCGGTCGCCAAAACCTACAAGCTCTACATCGACGGCAAGTTTCCGCGCACCGAATCCGGGCGTTATTTTGCGCTGGAAGACAAGGACGGCGCGGTGATCGCCAACGTCTGCCGCGCCAGCCGCAAGGACTTTCGCAACGCGGTGGTTGCGGCAAGGAATGCATTTGCCGCGTGGTCGGGGACGTCCGCCTATCTCCGCGGCCAGATTCTCTACCGGATCGCGGAAATGCTCGAAGGGCGGCGCGAGCAGTTCATTGCCGAACTGACGGCACAGGGCGCCACGCGGCGCCAGGCCACCGTCGAAGTTGACGCCTCGATCGATCGCCTGATCTATTTTGCCGGCTGGGCCGACAAGTACCAGCAGGTTTTCAGTGCAGTCAATCCGGTCAGCTCGTCGCATTTCAATTTTTCGGTGCTGGAACCCACGGGCGTGGTCGCAATCGTCGCGCCGGACGACAGCGGCCTGCTCGGGCTGATCGGCAACGTCATGCCGGCGATCGTCGGCGGCAATACCGCGGTGGTACTCGCCGCCGAGACACGCCCGCTGTCCGCGGTCAGTTTCGCCGAGGTTCTGCATGCATCCGACGTTCCCGCCGGCGTCGTCAATGTATTGACCGGGTATCGAACCGAACTGACCGGACAGTTCGCCTCGCACATGGACGTCAATGCCGTCATTTACGCAGGCGGCGATCCTGACGTCGAGGCGCAAATGCAGCGCGACGCGGCCGACAATATCAAACGCGTGCTATTCAGAGGCGCGACGCTATGGTCGTCGGATCAGTCAGGGAATCCGTACCTGATCAAAGACACGCAGGAAACAAAGACTACCTGGCATCCGATCGGCAGTTGAGTCGCGACCTGTTCTGAAGTCAGTCAATGGTGCAATGGCGATCCGGGTACTCTGTGTCAACGATGATGTCGAACAAGGCGGCGATCGCCCGACAGGCGCCACGTTCGTCGGCATGCACCGCGGAGGGGTGGAACTCACGGTCGTCTGTTCGCCGCGGCACCCCCATTTCCAGCTGCTGGCGGACGAGGGCATTCCGACCATCGATATCCCGATCCGCAAGAACTTCGATCGGCGCGCGATCGCGCTCTTGCGCGCGGAACTGATCCGTGGCGACTATCACATCGTACACACCTTCAATAACAAGGCGACCAGCAACGTACTGCGGGCCGCCAGGCGGCTGCCGGTCAAGATCGTCGCCTACCGCGGCATCGTCGGCGCGGTCGGTTTCCTGGATCCGATGTCGTGGATGCGTTATCTCAATCCGCGCATCGACCGCATCGTCTGCGTCGCCGAAGCAGTGCGGCAGTATTTTCTGAACATGCGGCCGCGCTTCCTGCGCATGCCGCCCGAACGGCCGGTCACGATCTACAAAGGCCACAAGCTCGAGTGGTACACCGACAGGCCGGCCGACCTGACTGCGTTCGGCATCCCGGAGGATGCCTTCGTCGTGGTTTGCGTCGCGAACTACCGTCCGCGCAAGGGCGTCGGCGTGCTGATCGAGGCCATGGAGCGACTGCCGGCCGATATTCCCGCGCACCTGCTCCTGATCGGCCGCATGGACGCGGAAAAACTGCTGCAGCGGATCGAGCGAAGTCCGCGGAAGGCGCGGATCCATCGCACCGGCTTTCGCGCAGATGCGCCGTCAATCACAGCCGCCTGCGACGTCTTCTGCCTGCCTTCACTGCGGCGCGAAGGGCTCGCGCGGGCGCTCATCGAAGCGATGGCGTACCGCGTGCCGCCGATCGTGACCGATTCCGGCGGCAGTCCGGAACTCGTGGTGGACGGGCAATGCGGCATCGTCGTCCCTGTCGAGGACAGCCGCGCGCTGGCTGACGCCATCGAACGGCTGTATCGTGATCCGGAACTCAAAAGGCGCCTCGGGCTTGCGGCCCGCGAACGGATCGCGACCCGGTTTCGCAATGAAGACACCGTGGCGAAAACCATCGCGTTATACGAGAGCCTGGTGACCGCAGAAGCGCCCGTCTGAATTCATAATGTGGCAATCGTCGATCGAGCTGCTCAGAAAGTTCGCCACGCGATTTTCACGGCAACTTTTTTGCAGCGACAGCCGCCGGAACGGAGGTCCGCAACTCGCTGCACTCAGTTCAAGCCTGCCTGGGTACACCCCGACATGACCCACATTATTCCGGACAATATTCAAGCACTTGCTCAATGTTCGCGTGCGACCAGCTACGCAAGTCGGCGTAAGTGTTGATTCCCGGAAGTGGTTGCAACAACATGCAGGGAAGCCATCGTATCCATCGAGGTTGCCGTCGCAATTTCCTCCGGGCAGCGGCTCACGGATAGCGTTTGTCGGATCAAGAAAGTATGCTATATAGCTCACTGCCAGCGGGAACCCACAATCCGGCTGGACAAAAAAGGTCGCGGGGGGACAAGGGCAAGGTATGGCTTTCCTATGCACCGGCCGCGGAAAACGAATGGATTTCCACTACGTGTCGCGGACAGCTTGTTCCAGAGCGACGGCAGCCCATCCAATCGGCTGCTCGGAAATCATCATAACTTGGAGGCATAAGTTGCCATGAGGCTGTTCCGTTCCGACACGCGTCAAGCGAGCGCGCTTAAAGCTCCGGCACATCGAGCGCCCGGGAGCCGGCGTCCTGCCGTCGTCACAACATTGGCGACCATCGCAACGCTCGCGGCCGCAGTCGCCGGCGCGCAGCTCAACCAGACCTTGCAGGCGCAGATCGAGGTGGATCGCGCGGCTGCCCAGGCGCAGCAGCAGATCGACACCTTGAGAGATCGCACGCTGGACGCTGCGTCCCGTTACGCGCAAGCCATGACGGAAGCGGAAAGTTACGAAAAGTACAACAAGCAGTTGAGCGCCCAGGTTGCGTCGCAGCAGGACGAAATCGCCTCGATCGAGCAGCAGCTGCTAGATATCGAGACGACCAATCGGGAGGTTCAGCCGCTGATGGACCAGATGGTCCGCGCGCTGGATCAGTTCGTGCAGCTCGACGTGCCGTTCCTGATCAGGGAGCGCTCCGCCCGCGTGAACAACCTCAAGAACATCATGGCGCGCGCCGACGTCACGATCTCGGAAAAGTATCGACTCATACTCGAGGCCTACCAGATCGAACTCGAGTATGGCCGCACCCTCGAGGCGTACGAAGGCACGCTCGGCACCGGTGAGGATACGCGCACCGTCGAGTTCGTGCGGCTCGGCCGCATCTCGCTGATGTACCGGACACTGGATGGCGAGGAAACCGGCTACTGGGATGCTGTGCAGAAACAGTGGGTTGTCGATAACAGTTACGCGGAAGCCGTGGAACAGGCACTGAGGGTGGCGAATCAGGACGGCGCGCCCGAGCTGTTGACCATTCCGGTGCCTGCGCCGCAGGAGATTCAGTCGTGAGTAAGGTTCAAACCAGGATAAGCCGTGCCGTCATCGCCCTGGCGCTGGTCGCCGTGCTGCCGCTGTCCGCCACTGCCCAGGGCCAGGCGCCGGCCAGCGCCACGGCAGGGTCCCTGGAAGAGTTACTCGAAAGAGTCCGGTCGGTGCGGCAGGGCGAAACCGAATTGTTCGAACAGCGGGTCGCCGAATTCAACGCGGCCTCCGCGAACGAACAGGCGGCGCTGACACGCGAGGCGACCAATCGTCGCGATCAACTCGAAGCGGCGTCGACGCAACTCTCCGACCAGTATTCGGCCAACGAAGTCAGCATCAACAACCTGAACCGGGAACTGGTGCAAAAAGCGTCGGGTCTCGGCCTGTCTGAGCTCTTCGGCCTGTCGCGGCAGGTCGCGAGCGATGTCGCCACCATCCTGGAGCAGTCGCTGATCACGACGCAGTTCCCGGTGCCGGCAAACCAGGAGAGCCGGGTCGATTTCCTGCGCGAGTTCGCGGCCGGGGAGACGACCCCGATGCCGGACGAGCTCGAGCGGCTGTGGTATGAGATTCACCGCGAAATGACCGGGCAGGGGCAGGTTGCGCGCTACCAGTCGCCGGTCGTGCAACCGAGCGGCGAAGCCGTTCCCAGCGAAGTGATTCGCATCGGCCCGTTCACTGCCATGGCCGACAGCCAGTTTCTTGCCTATCTGCCGGGACTCGAATCGCTGACGGTACTGCCGCGGCAGCTCCCGGACGAGTTCATGGGCATCGCGTCCGACTTCACCGAGGAGACGGAAGGCTACGCCACGGCCGTCGTCGATTACACGCGCGGCGTGCTCACGGCATTGTACGTCGAGCGGCCGAGCTGGCTCGAACGGATCGAACTGGGCGAGGAGGTCGGCTACATCATCATCATCGTCGGCATCGCGGGCGCGCTCGCATTTTTCTACCAGCTCTTCCACCTGATCACGGTGCGGCTCGCCGTCGGCAGGCAGCTCAACAACCTGGACAATCCGAAGCGGGACAATCCGCTGGGCCGTGTTCTACTGGCATTCAAGGGCGATCCGAACCGCATCGAGGAAGACGCCGACGTCGCCGAACTCAGGATCTCGGAAGCCGTGCTGCGCGAAGTGCCGAGACTCGAACGGTTCCAGGCGTTTCTTCGACTGGCGGTTGCCGCCGGGCCGCTGCTCGGACTGATCGGTACCGTGGTCGGCATGATCATCACCTTCCAGAGCATCACGGAGTCCGGCTCCAGCGATCCGAAGCTGATGGCCACCGGTATCGGCCAGGCGATGATCGCCACGGTGCTGGGTCTCGGCATCGCGATCCCGTTGCTGTTCGCGAATGCGCTCCTGACTTCGCTGTCGAGGACCGTGGTGCAGATCCTCGACGAGCAAAGCGCAGGCATGCTGGCCGAGAGCATCGAGAAGCAGCGCGGTGCTTGAGCAGATACCCTTCGTCCGCGGGATCGTCGAACTCTCCAACGACGGCGGGCCGTTCGTCGTGTGGATATTCGCCGCCGGCGTTCTGATGTGGGCGCTGATCGTCGAACGGTACTGGTACTTCTCGCGCATCCTGCCCAGGCAGGCCGCCGAGATGAAGGATCAGTGGCACGCGCGCAGCGACCACACTTCGTGGTGCGCGCGGCAGATTCGCCAGGCCATGATTTCGCGCCTCAACAGCTCCATGACCTCCGGGTTTCCGGTCTTGCAGGTGCTGGTGCCGATGTCGCCGCTGCTCGGCCTGATCGGCACCGTGAGCGGCATGCTCGAGGTGTTCGATTCGATGGCACTGCGCGGTAGCGCCGATGCGCGCAGCATGGCGAGCGGTGTGTCGGCCGCCATGATCTGCACCATGACCGGTCTCGCCGTCAGCATCACCGGTCTTTATCCCGTCCATTATTTCCGCTCGCGAGCGACCCGGGAGACCGAGCTGCTGGCGGACGAGTTCAGTTTCTAGCGATGCGAATCAGACGCCATTCCGAAGCCGCCCACGAGTCCTCGCATGGCATCGACCTTGCGCCGATGCTGGATTTCGTGATCAACCTCCTGATTTTCTTCATCATCACGGCGGTGTTCGTGAAAGAAGCCGGTCTCATCGTCAACCGGCCGACGTCCTTCGAGCAACAGCAGGAAAACGAGCAGGAGAGCATCCAGGTCCAGATCCTGAACAATGGCGAAATCTGGGTCGACAACCGGGTCGTCGACGCACGCGCGGTGCGCGCCAACGTCGAGCGCCTGAGCGCCGTCAGCCCGGACGCCGGCGTACTGATCATAGCCCAGCAAGAGGCACCGACCGGCGTGCTGGTCACGGTGGTGGACCAGATCCACCTGGGTGGCATCTATGACATTACCTTTACCACACAGGAATAAGTGAATGGCAGCGGCACAGGGAGGGGAGACTGAGTAATGCAATCGCGACGCCACGCACCCGAAAGCGAGGAGCACGGCATCGACCTTGCGCCGATGCTCGATTTCACCATCAATCTGTTGATTTTTTTCATCATCACGACCTCGTTCATCAAGGAAGCGGGTGTCACGGTGTTCAAGCCGGAGGCCACGACCGCGGAGTACCGTGAATCCGGTAACTTATTGATTGCAATTAGAGAAAATGGCGATATCTGGATGGACCGGGAGCAGATCGACCTGCGCGAGTTGCGCACCCTGATCGAACGCCTGCACATCGAGCGGCCGGACGACACCGTCGTCATCATCGCGGACCGGAACTCCGATGCCGGAGTGGTGGCCAAAGTAATGGACGAGGTGCGGGCGGGCGGCGTCGACGAAGTGTCGATTGCCGCGGACCCGGACAGTTAGGCCGGCGAGGAGGATGCCAACATGATCCTGTCCCGACTCACGCTGACGCTCCTGTTTGGAGCCGCGTTCAGCGTCGCGATGTTCTGGTTGCTCTGGACCCTCATCAGCCAGCCCATCAACGTCGACGACATGCTGGAGGCGACGCGCATCGAGTTCAGCCGCATGCGCCGCGACACGCAGGCCGCGACCAAGCGTGACGAACGGATCGAACGTGAACCGCCGCCCGCGGCGCCCGAGATGCCGCGCATGTCGTTTACTGCCGGCAGCGTCGGCAGCAACGTCGCGCTACTGACACCGACGATCGATACCGCGGGCGCCCTGTCGCAGATGGATTTGAGC
>JBOHZD010000405.1:0-11843 GCA_050738315.1 Woeseiaceae bacterium | reverse complement strand
CACCGATCTTTCCATGCGGTTCGAGGGCACGATCGAACCGGTTTCGATCGCCACCCAGGACAAGCTCGTGCGCGTCCAGAAAATGCGTTTCAAAGGCGAACAGGTTCAAACCGAGTACGGTTTCGGCGTCGGCTCGATCGAGTGTGCAGTGGAAGCGATCGCTTTTGGCGAACCGGACGCCGACGGACCCGTCATCGGCAAGCTGACACTGCAGGCCAACTCCGCCATCGACGGCGATCGGGTGAACGGCAGCACCGTCGTGAACTTCTACGATGTCGTCATGCCGGGCTTCGGTGCCGTCGACATGGCATTGGATTTGGCCGTGAATCGCCTCGACGCCCGATCGGGCGAGGCGGTCAGCAAAGCGTTGCAGGAGATGCAGGGCACGGAGGACCCTGATGCGGCGCTCGCCGACCTGTACCCGCGGATCGCTCCCGATCTGCAGGGCCTGTTGGCGGCCGGCGCCGAAGTTCGAATCGACCGCTTCGACGTAGTGCTGCCGCAAGGCACGGTGACATCCAAAGCCCGTTTCGATCTTCCGGAGACCGACAAGGCGAAATTCTCCTGGCCTGCCTTGCTGCTCGCGTTGACCGCGTCAGCCGACGTCCGGGTACCGGCCACACTCATGGAGATGGCGCAGGCCACCCATCCGCAGGCCGACTCGCTGGTGGCGCTGGGTATTCTGAAAAAAGACGGCGACTTCTTTGCGGTCGAGGCTGAATACGCCAAAGGACTTCTGACTGTCAACGGCGCACCGATGCCGATTCCGTTGCCCGTGCAGTAGGTGAACTCGCTACTGAGCGCTTCGAGGTACTGGCACGCGGAGTCTTGCCTGGGTGAACGCTTTTCAGGAACGCCGCGAGTACTTACGGCGTTCCTGAAAAGCCCTCGCCGCTCGAGGCTCCGCGAGCGATGAATTCAAAACCTCGCCTCAACGCAGATCGAGCTCTGCCGCGCGGTGGCAGGCGGCTTCGCCGCCATCGATGTCGAGCAACGCCGGGACCTCGATCCGGCAGCGTTCGATGGCGTACTTGCAGCGCGGATGGAAAACGCATCCGGGCGGCGGATCGAGCAGGGAGACGGGTTCGCCGGCAAGCTGTGCGGGGCGGCGTTGCCGGGATGGATCCGGGACCGGCACGGCATCCATGAGCGCCCGTGTATATGGATGCCGCGGCCGCTCGAACAGCGGGCCGTTATCGGCCAGTTCGCACACTCGTCCCATGTACATCACCAGCACGCGATGACTGATGCGGCGAACGACTGCGAGGTCGTGAGTGATGAAGATGAGCGAGAGTCCCGACCGTTGCTGTTCCTCGCGCAGCAGCTCGAGGATTTCTTTCCTGATCGTGCCGTCCAGCGCCGCGACGGCTTCATCGCAGATCAGCACCTTCGGCTCGAGCACCAGTGACCGTGCGATGGCTACCCGCTGCGCCTGGCCGCCCGAAAGCTCGTGCGGAAAACGCTGGCGTAACAGCGGATCGAGGCCGACCCGCCGCAGCATGTCGACGACCCGCTGCTCACGTTCGCTACGCGTCAGGCGGGGACTCAGCAGTCTGACCGGTTCGGCAATGATGTCACGGACCTTCATCGCCGGATCGAGCGAAGATACGGGATCCTGAAATACCATTTGAAGATTTCGCCGCACGGCGGGCGGCCGCGAGCGCACGCTGCCGGCGACCGCTTTACCGAGGAAGAGGATGGCGCCGGCATCCGCCGGCAGTAAGCCGACGATGGCGCGGGCAAGCGTTGTCTTGCCGGAACCCGATTCGCCGACGACGGCCACGGTTTCGCCCGGCAGGAGGGCCAGATTAGCCGAACGAACGGCCTTGAGCGTCGGTTTCCGCGAGCCGCCGGCGCCGTTCACTGCCTTGAAGTTGACGGAGAGCCCGTCGATTCGCATGAGCGGCTGCAAATTCGTTTTCACAGGCGCGTCAACCACGGCCGGATCATCGATGCGCAATGCCGCGTCGATCAATGCCCGGGTGTGCGCGTGCGACGGGCGGCGAAACACGTCCACAGTCGCGCCCTGTTCGAGCACTCGACCGCGAAGCAACACGATCATCCGATCGCAGTTTTCGGCGATGACACCGAGATCGTGCGTAATCAGCATGAGCGCGATACCGGATTTTTCGCGCAACTCGTGCAGCAGGCCGAGGATCTGGGCCTGGACCGTGACGTCGAGCGCCGTCGTCGGTTCGTCGGCGATCAACACATCGGGTCCGGCGGCCAGCGCCAGGGCAATCGTTGCACGCTGGCGCATACCACCGGACAGTTGGTGCGCATAGGATCGATACTGGCGTTCCGGGTCGGGCAGACCCACTTGTGCCAGCAGGTTGAGCGCTTCCGTGCGCGCGGCGGCACGCCGGGCGATCCGGTGGCCGCAAAGAATGCGCCTGAGCTGATCACCGATCCTCACATACGGATTCAGCGCCAGCATCGGATCCTGAAAAATCATTGCAATGCGGCGGGCGCGGAAACGATTCAGCAGTTTGTCGCTTTTGCCGACGAGTTCGGAACCGTCGAACCGCACGCTGCCCTGCACTCGAGCGTGCACCGGCAACAGCCCCATGATTCCCAATGCCGTCTGCGTCTTGCCGGATCCCGATTCGCCGACGAGACCGACTGCCTCGCCCGCATTTAACGCGAAGCTCAGGTCACAGACGGCCGGCAGCGCCGCGCCGGGATACTGGATGCGCAGGTTGTCGACCTGCAGCAGGTTCATGGAGCGCCGCCCCTTTGCCGTGGATCGAACACGTCTCGCAACCCGTCTCCCAGAAAGTTGAAACAGAGCAACAGGACGCAGAGCAGCGTGCACGGAATCAGCAGCAGCCATGGCGCGCGCTCCATTTGAGCGACGCCGTCGTTGACCAGCGCGCCGAGTGAAGTCTGCGGCGCCTGCACGCCCAGCCCGAGAAAACTCAAGAATGATTCGACAAGTATCGCCTGCGGGATAGTCAGCGTCACATAGACCGCGACAATGCCGAGGAGATTAGGCACGATGTGGCGCAGGACGATCTTCACCGGCGCTGCACCGATCAGATTCGCGGCTGCGATGAAATCGCGCTGCTTCAGGCTCAATGTCTGGCCCCTGACAATGCGCGCCATGTCCAGCCAGTTGATGGCGCCGATCGCGACGAATATCAGCAGAAAGTTCCTTTCGAACGCCACCATCAGCAGGATCACGAGAAAGATAAAGGGCAGGGCGTAAAGCGCGTCAACGATTCGCATCATCACGGCATCGACCTTGCCGCCGGCGTAACCGGCGATCACGCCATAAGCAACCCCCAGAACGAGACTTACCAGGCTGGCAACGATGGCAACCGCGAGCGTCACGCGTGTGCCTGAAAATGTGCGCGCGAACAGGTCACGGCCGAGGTCGTCGGTGCCGAACCAATGGAAGCCGGCCGTCGACGGCGGCAACAGGCGAGCCTCAAAATCTGTCGTCAAATAATCGTGTGGGCTGATAGCGGGTCCGACGATTGCCGCGAGCGCAATCACCGACAGCAACAAAGCAGAGATTCCGACGGACTTGCTGCCGCCACGACGCGGCCGGGCCAGAACTCCCGCCGTGAGCGCGCTCATCGCGTGCGTATCCGCGGATCGAGCCAGCCGTACAACAGGTCGACCAGCAGATTCAGAAAGATAATGAGTGCCGCATAAAAAATGACGATGCCGAGCACGAGCGTGTAATCGCGGTTCAGGCCGCCGCGCACGAAAAGCTGGCCGAGTCCCGGTATTCCGAATATCGTCTCGACCACTACCGCGCCGGTGAAAACGGCTGCAATCGCCGGGCCCAGGTAAGATACGACCGGCAACAGCGCCGGTTTCAGCGCGTGGTAGCGAATGATCGCCGCGCGGGAGAGTCCCTGGGCCCTTGCGCTCCTGACAAAATCGCTCTCCAGCACCTCGATCAGGCTGGCACGGGTGAGCCGCGAAATGTAGGCGATTTGCGGTAGCGACAACGCGATTACCGGCAACAGGTACCGCGAACCGCCACGGCCGCTGCCCCAGCTCGCCGGCAACCATTGCAGATGAACCGCGAACACCAGCACCAGCACCGGTGCAATGACGAATACCGGGATCGAGAGACCCGTCATCGCGATACCGGTGACCAGCCGGTCCAGGATCGAATTCCTGTGCAGCGCGGCAACGATGCCGATGGTCGTGCCGACGACGAATGCCGCTGCCATTGCCAGCAATCCGAGCTTGAGCGACACCGCCAGTGCGTTCTGGATGAGTTCGGATACGTCGTAGTCCCGGTAATGATAGGACGGTCCCAGATCGCCCTGCAGAATGGTCGCCAGGTAACGGCCGAACTGGCGCAACAGCGATTCGTCCAGATGGTACGCGGCTTCGAGGTTAGCGGCATTTTCGGGCGGCAACACCCGTTCGTCGTCGAAAGGTCCGCCGGGTGCTGCGTGCACCATCAGAAATGCGGCGACAATCACCAATAGCAAGGTGGGGATCGCACCGAGACTTCGCAGCAATGCGAAACGCAGCATCCGGACTTCCCGTTCCGCCTGTTGCGGACCCTGGATTTATTGTGAAAAACTCAGATGCTGACTGTAATGGTAATCCAGCGCATTGTCTCCCCAACCGCTGATCCGCGGGCTGACCAGGTGCTTGCTCACGTAGAAATAGAGCGGGATGAGCGGATAGTCGGCGAGCAATACCCGTTCTGCTTCTTCCATGTACCGGCGCCGCAGAGCCGGATCCGACTGCGCGCCGGCCTGTTGCATGAGCGAATCGAATTCCTTGCTTGCATAACCGGTCATGTTGGACGCGGTGTCTGATTGCAGCACGTGGAGAAACGCTTGTGCGTCATTATAGTCGGCCGTCCAGCTCGAACGAAACACTACCGTCACTTTCATCGCGCGCATGTTCGACAACAATACCTGAAACTCTTCGTTGATCAGCGTTGTCTCCACTCCCAGGACTTCGCGCCACATCGACTGGATTGCCAAGGCGATCCGCTGATGAATCTCGGAGGTGTTGTAACGAATTTCGACCCTCGCGGGATTGTCTTCGCTGTAACCTGCCTCTGCATACACCTGCTTCGCAGCAGCGTGACGTTCGTCGACGGACATCTTCGCATAGGGCAAGGCCGGTCCATCGTAATTGTCGACGCCGGGCGGCACCCAGCTGTACGCGGGGGTTTCTCCACGGCCGATGATCGTTTCAGTGAGCACCTCACGGTCGATCGCCATCGACAGTGCCTGCCGGAGCTCGAGATTGTCTTTGAACGGCGGTCGCGTGAGATTGAAACCGTAGTAATACACGCTGAGGTAGGGCGCGATCCGCAATTCGCCCGGCCGCGTGTCGCGCATTTGAGCGAACGACTCCGACGGGATGGTATCCGTGACGTCCAGTTCGCCGGCGCGGTAGCGATTCAGCTCGACCATCGGT
Source organism: Woeseiaceae bacterium (assembly GCA_050738315.1). Classification (GTDB taxonomy): domain Bacteria; phylum Pseudomonadota; class Gammaproteobacteria; order Steroidobacterales; family Woeseiaceae; genus IDS-8. Next base: position 6,437 of record JBOHZD010000405.1, on the reverse strand, counting down.
TCCGGTATCAGGTAGTAGCGAACGCGATCGATCGCCGTGTTCCCGTTGTCCCAGTAATATTCGTTTCGTTCCAGTTCGATATAGGATCCGACCTCCCAGCGAACCAGCCTGTAGGCACCGTTGGAGATGAAATTGCCGGGCCGTGCGTAGACAGTCTCAGCTTCAATGGACGCCTGGTATGCCGGAAACATGCTCGGATGGGTCAGCAGTGCGAGAAAATACGGCGTCGGTTGTTCGAGACGCACCGACAATTCGAACTCGCCTGCCGCCTCCACACCGAGTGCGTCAACCGGCATTTTGCCTGCCACGATCGCGCTGGCGTTTTCGATGTCGATCACGGACTGCGAATAGAACGCAGCAGTCTCCGGATCGACCAGTCGACGAAAGCCGTACACGAAATCGGCTGCGGTGACTTTGTCTCCGTTCGACCATCGGGCATCCGGTCGCAGCCAGAACGTATAGACCTTGCCGTCGTCCGAAATCTCCCAGCGCAAGGCCGCCCTCGGTTCCAGCTCACCGTTCGCGGCATAACCGGTCAGGCCTTCGCCCAGGTCGCGTTGCACGTCCCCGGCTTCCGCGCTGTGGGATTTGTGCGGGTCGAGTGATTCCGGTTCGGCGCCCAAACCGCGGTTCAGAACATTTGTGTCCGCGAGTTCCTGCTGTGATTCGCCGCAGGCCACGAGCGCAAATGTGACGCAGAGCGCGAGCAACCAGGTACGCCAGTCCGGAGCGTAAAAGTGTCGTCGAACGCGCCCGCATGCCGGCTGCAGCCGTCGCTCGCGGTGTTCGGCAGCCCTTATATAAGGTGTTGATGTCACGGCCGGCGCATTCACGCCGTGCGCTGCAACTGTCGTTTTTTCAGATGAATCAGCAGCAGGGAGACGCTGGAGGGCGTAACCCCTTCCAGTCGACCGGCTTGCCCCAAGGTTCCGGGCCGCGCCCGATCCAGGCGTTGCCTCGCCTCGGTCGACAGCCCGGTTACCTTCCCGTAGTCGATATCCCGAGGCAGTAACAACGATTCCTGCCTGGCGTGTCGTTCGATTTCGCGCTGCTGCCGCTCGATGTAGCCGGCGTACTTCGCCTGCACCTCGAGCTGCAATTCCACCTGCTCCCCCTGCTCGTCCGGCAGCGTCGCAGAGCAGGTTCCCCGACCGACCGCCGACAAGGACACGATATCGCGGTAGCCGAGTTGCGGGCGCCGCAACAGGTTCGCCGCCGTGCAGTCGCGCCGGAAATCCGGGCCGAGGATGTTTTCGTCTGCATCGTTCAATGCAGACGCACGCACGACGATGCCGGAGAGACGCTCCTGCTCCAGTGCGACGGTGTCGCGCTTGGTCTCGAAAATGTCCCAGCGCACGTCGTCCACGAGACCGAGGCCGCGGCCGATCGGCGTCAGGCGCAGATCGGCATTGTCCTCGCGCAACAGCAAGCGGTACTCCGCGCGGCTGGTGAACATGCGATAGGGCTCGCTGACACCGCGCGTGACCAGGTCGTCAACCAGCACGCCGATGTAGGCTTCGCTGCGAGTCGGATACCAGCCGTCCCGCCCGCTTGCACGACACGCGGCGCTGATGCCGGCCAGCAGTCCCTGTGCCGCGGCTTCTTCGTAGCCGGTCGTGCCGTTGACCTGCCCGGCGAAGTAGAGGCCGCCGATGAAACGCGTTTCCAGCGTGGGTTGCAGGTCGCGCGGATCGAAATAATCGTATTCGATGGCATATCCCGGTTGCGTGATGCGCGCGCGCTCGAAACCGGGAATCGTGTGCACGAAGCGCTCTTGCGTCTCGGCCGGCAGGCTCGTCGATATGCCGTTCGGATAGACTTCGTCCGTGTCGAGGCCTTCCGGCTCGACAAATATCTGGTGCGAGGGCTTGTCGGCAAAGCGCACGATCTTGTCCTCGACCGACGGGCAATAGCGCGGCCCGATGCCTTCGATCATTCCCGAATACATCGGTGAATCCTGTAGCCCGGCACGGATGATGTCGTGTGTTGCTTCCGTGGTCTGCGTGAGATGGCAATCGACCTGCGGCGGATGCTCGGCACGGCGGCCGAGAAACGAGAAAACCGGCACGGGGTCATCGCCCGGCTGCCGTGTCATCACGGAGTAATCGAGACTCTTCCCGTCCAGTCGCGGCGGCGTGCCGGTTTTCAGGCGCGCCACCCGGAACGGCATCGCCCGCAGCCGTTCGGCCAGCCGGATGGACGGCGGATCGCCCGCGCGGCCGCCGGCGCGCTCCGTCCGGCCGATCAGAATTCGGCCGCCCAGGAACGTGCCGACCGTCAGGACGACCGTCGGGGCGCGAAACTTCACCCCGGTGTCGGTCACCACACCGCTGACGTGCCCGTGCTCGACCTGCAGGTCGTCGACCGACGACTCCACCATGGACAAGCCCGGCTGCCGTTCCAAGAGGCTCCGTATGGCGCGTCGATAAAGCTGCCGATCCGCCTGCGCCCGGGTTGCCCGCACGGCCGGACCCTTGCTCGCGTTCAGGGTGCGAAACTGGATGCCGGCGCGGTCGATCGCCCGCGCCATGGCGCCGCCCAAAGCATCGATCTCCCGGGCCAGGTGACCCTTGCCGATGCCGCCGATGGCAGGATTGCAGCTCATCTGCCCCAGGGTCGAAAATTTCTGCGTGATCAAAAGCGTACGCGCGCCCATGCGGGCGGCCGCGAGGCACGCTTCGGTGCCGGCGTGACCTCCGCCGACCACGATGACATCGAATTTTGAATGCATGGGGCAAGACGACCGTTCAGGGTGCTTTCGGGCCGCGAATTCTAACAGGCTCGCAAATCAAAAGGACGCTCCCCGTGGCGGACTGCTTTACATGCCTTGTCCCGGTCGGGAAGATAGCGGGGGTTTCAACTCCGAGGGGGGAGCACTTTGCACCATCGCGCGGCGCTGCAGATCGCCCTGTCCATGATCCTGCCCATGGTCCTGCTATGGGCCGGCCCCGCGTACGCAGAGGAGCGCGCGGCACAGCCTTCGTTGCAACTGGAGGACTGCCGCATCAGCGCCGGACCCGGATTTCCGGGCATGAAGGCGAAATGCGGCGTGCTGCCCCGGCCGCTCGACCCGCAGAATCCGGACTCCGGGACATTCGACCTCCATGTCGCGGTCGTCCCCGCGCTGTCGCTCGAACCGGAACTCGATCCCCTGGTGCCGATCGCCGGCGGTCCCGGTCAGTCGTCGATCGAATTCTATGCAGCCTATTGGCAAGCCTTCGAAGAGATACGCCGCAACCGCGACATCGTACTGGTGGATCAGCGCGGCACCGGCCGGTCGGCGCCGCTCGACTGCGACGCCGGCGAAGGATTCGTCGAAAGCCAGTTATCGACCGAGGAAATCGTTGCCGAAGCAAAGAAATGCTTCGACTCATTGCCTTACGATCCTCGCTACTTCACCACCAGCGTTGCCGTAACCGATCTCGACGCGGTGCGCCAGGTGCTCGGCTACCTGGAATTCAACCTGTACGGCATTTCCTACGGGACGCGCGTTGCGCAACATTACCTGCGGCGATATCCGGACGCCGTGCGGACCGTCATCCTGGATGGCGTCGTACCGCCGCAGATCGCACTCGGGCCGGCGATTGCGCTCGAGGCGCAAAAGGCGCTCGAGGCGATCTTAGCGCGCTGCACGGAAAGCGAAGCTTGCCAGGCGCGATTTCCCGACATCGGGCGCGAGTTTCGAATGCTAAAGGACCGCCTGGTCGACGAAGCCGTCGTGGTCGATATCCCGGACCCCGTCACCGGCGAGACCGAAACGTTTCCGTTCAGCGACAACGAACTGGCCGGAGCGCTGCGCATGCTGAGCTACCACCCGAATACGGTCGCACTGATGCCGCTCCTGATTCACGAAGCGTTCGGCAGAAACTATGCCCCGATCGCGGCGCAATACCTGATGTCGGCGCGCTCGGTCTCGGAAGCCTTGAGCCTCGGCATGCACAACGCTGTCGTGTGCACGGAAGATGCGCCTTTCTTCGAGGGTGAAAACGTCAGCCGCGAAGCGCTCGAGTCGACCTATATCGGGCCGATGCAACTCGATGCACTGGAAGCCATCTGTTCCGTGTGGCCGGCGGGCGTGCTGGACGACCATTTCAAGACCCCGGTTGAAACTGACAAGCCGGTACTGCTCCTGTCCGGGGATGCGGACCCGATCACGCCGCCGCGCTTCGCCGAACTCGCGGCCGTCGACATGACTCAAAAGAAGCTTCTGACCGGCGTCGACCAGGGACACGGTCAACTGACGCGCACCTGCATACCGCAGATCATGGCCCGGTTCGTCGAGACCGCACTGACCACCGGCCTCGATGAAGAGTGTCTGCAACGTCAGTTCGCGATGCCGTTTTTTCTCAATTTCACGGGACCCGCGCCGTGATCCGCGTCCGGGAACTGTACAAATCCTTCGGCGACGTGCGTGCCGTACAGGGTGTCAGCTTCGAGGCCGCGGATGGCCGCATCACCGGCTTGCTCGGGCCGAACGGCGCGGGCAAATCGACGACGTTGCGCATTCTGTACACCGTCCTCACGCCCGATGCCGGCAGCGCTACGGTCGACGGCGCCGACGTCGTGTCGGAGAGCCTCGATGCGCGCAAGCGCATCGGCACGTTGCCGCACGGGTCCGGCCTGTATCCGCACCTGACGGCGCGGGAGAACATTGCCTATTACGCCCGGCTGTACGGCCTGGCGGACGACACGGTGGCCGAGAAAGTCGATCAGGTTATCAGGCAACTCGACATCGCCGATTTTGCGGACCGCCGTACGAAGGGTTTTTCCCACGGCCAGCGCACCAAAGTGGCGCTGGCACGCGCGCTGGTGCATGAGCCGCAGAACGTCATACTCGACGAGCCGAGCAGCGGGCTCGACGTGATGGCGACGCGGGCGCTGCGCGAACTCATTCGCCAGCTCAGAGCCGCGGGAAAGTGCGTCCTGTTTTCCAGTCACGTGATGCAGGAGGTTGCAGCGCTCTGCGACGAGATCGTCATCATCGCCGCCGGCCAGGTGGCGTTGCACGACAGCCCGGACGGAATCCGCAAAGCGACGGGCTGCGACGACCTGGAAGACGCATTCGTCCATGCCATACAACGCGTGCGCGACTGATGTTCAAGGCACTGCGCATCGTTTTCCGGAAAGAGGTCATCGACAACTTTCGCGACCGGCGCACGCTCATGTCGGCATTGCTGCTCGGACCGCTGTTCGGGCCGATCATTTTTGCGTTCGCCATCAACCTGTCATTGAAGCAATCGCTGTCCGATGCCAGCGAGCCGCTCGACCTGCCGGTGCTCGGATCGGAGCACGCGCCGCACCTTGCCGACTATCTCGAGAGCCACTACATCAACATTGCCGACGCGCCGGCGAACCGTGGCGCCGCCCTGCAGGCGGTGCAAAGCGGCACCGAGGACGTCGTGCTCGTCATTCGCGAGAGCTTCGGTGAGGAGCTCGCCGGCGGCACGCCCGCCACCGTCGAAATCATCACCGACCAGGCCGACCGGGAGTCCGACCGCAAGGCGCGGCGTGCGGAGCGCGCGCTCGCCGCTTACAACCAGGAACTGGCTTCGCTCCGTCTCTTCGCGCGCGGCGTGAGCCCGGACCTCCTGCGGCCGCTCAATATCGACGAAGTGGACGTGTCGACCCCGAGCGGAAGGTCGGCGTTGTTGCTCGGCATGATGAGCTATTTTTTCATTTTTGCGCTTTTGACCGGCGGCATGAACCTGGCCATCGATACGACCGCGGGCGAGCGCGAACGCGGATCGCTCGAGCCGCTGTTGTGCCTGCCGGTGACGCGGGACAAATTGATCATGGGCAAGATCCTGGCGGCCTGTCTTTTCATGGCCGTCTCGCTCGCGATCAGCCTCGTGTCGTTTTACGTAACGCTCAAGTTCATGCCGCTCGAAAAGCTCGGCATGACACCGAACTTCGCGCCGGGCGTCGTCGCCATTGCCTTCCTGCTGCTGGTGCCGTTTACGCTGCTCGGTGCCACGTTGATGACGCTCGTCGCTTCGTTCACGAAAAGCTACAAGGAAGCACAGACCTGGCTCAGCATCGTGCTGCTGGCACCCACCTTGCCGATCCTGATCGTCAGCATACTGATGGTACGCCCGAGCACCGAACTCATGCTGATCCCCTCCTTGAGCCAGCACTTGCTGCTGTTGGGACTGATCAAGAACGAGCCCCTGAACGGCTTGCATGTGCTGGTGTCCGTCGCGAGCACGCTCGCCATTGGAGGGATCCTGGCTTTCATCTGCGCCCGCCTGTACCGTCGCGAAGGCCTGCTCGGCTAACCGACTCCAACGACGGCCGTCGCGACCGAATCCCCGGGATAGGGTAGGAGGCGGGGTTACCCCCGCCGTCCTCCCACACCACCGTACGTACGGTTCCGTATACGGCGGTTCATGAAGTGCGCTGGAGATAATGGTAATGATCCAGCAGTGACACAAGTCCCA
>JBOHZD010000404.1:0-1654 GCA_050738315.1 Woeseiaceae bacterium | reverse complement strand
TCCAGTCGCGGATCGGCGGCAGCCCGGGGCCGAAGGAGTCGTCAACGATGTCGTCCGGGTTGCCGACGAATAGCGCGGCATCCCGCACTCTCGGATAACGGGCAATGTGCTCGATCATCTCCGCGTTATGTGACCGCATCCCTCGAGCAGGACAAACTCGCCGCTTATCGCTTCGGCGAGTGCTTCGCCGCGGGCGACGGGGACGACAAGATCGTCGCTCCCGTGCATGACCACGACCGGTCCGCGGACTTGCCGACACCAGCTGAGGAGCGTTTCCTTATCGGGTGCCCCGGCCGCGGCATGCGCGAGGAGCACCTGCGGCGTCGTCTCCAGCGCCCATGCAAGCGCATCCTCACGCTGCCAGGAAGGGCACCTGCAACTTCCAGAAGCGGCTGTGAACGATCGTCCATGTCGGCAGCAGCAACACGGTCGGTGCGTGGTCACCGAAGACCTCGTAGCCGATCTTCACCCGGTCGTGATCGATGTAGCCTTCGATGTCGGGCATTCGCGCGCGCATCGTTACGCCTCGGCGCGCGCTTCTTCGGCGGCGCGGATCAACGCGCCCACGCGTCGCAGCGCGGCGCGGCAAGGCAGTCGATCTTCGGTGACGTCCAGCAGAATCATCGTCTCGGCGCCAAGGAACGCCAGGCTGACGAGCGTCGCGATCTCCGCGGGCTGAAACGGCCCGAGCTTGCCGTCGTCGCCGGCCAGTTTCGCGGCGACGCCGGTCAGCAGGCGAAACCAGCCTTCGAGGTCGGCGCGCACGGCAGCGGCGACTTCCTCGTTCGACCAGCCGACCGCGGTCATCTCCTGCAAAACCCGCACGTACCCGGAAGTGAGATCGTCCTCGAGAAAATCGCAGGCCTGTTCCCATTGTTGCCACAACGGCAGGTCGGTGTCGTAGAGGGTTGTCTGGCGGTGCAGGCGGCGCTCGTTTTCGTGGTGCAAAGCCGCCAGCATGAGCCCGTGCTTCGAGCCGAAGTGATAGTGCAACTGGCTGAGCGGCACGCCCGCCCGCTCGGTAATCATGCGCGTGGACAAGCCTGCGTACCCGGTTTCGACGATGCACTGCCGGGCGGCATCGAGGATCGCGTTTCGCGCATCCACGGTTTTTGTTTGCCTGGCGGCGTCGGTCACTTTTGTGTCCTTCGTTCGGTCGGTCGACCGAATTATGCGCATCGAAGTCCGCTCCGTCAAGCGGTTTCGTAGCCATCGCCGCCCCAAGTGCTTGATTCCTGGTCGCGCCCTCGCTTCCTTTTGTTGCAAAAATACTACAAACGCATTTCCGAGCTCAGGGGCGCAACCCGTGCTTCGCTAAAGAATTGACAAGCGGTGAAGTTTCTGCGAAGTTCTGGACCAACAGCCAGTCGCCTTTGAACAACAGACGGAATGCGGCGAGGGCTCTGGGCGGTTTCGACGACACCTTCAGGTACGACTTGGCGGGGGATACGAGCCAAGACTCATGTACTGACGATGGTAGAGGCGGCTCCTTCGGGAGCCGCCTTTTTTATGTGCGCCCGGCAGGGCCCCACTTGGAGGTGAAAGTCCTCTACCGGCCCGACAGGGGGGACGGTTAGCCGAACGGCAAGGGTGCCCATCGTGAGGTGGGATCTGAAGGAAGCCGAAGGCAAAGCGCTGGCCTGACGAACAGGAA
>JBOHZD010000403.1:0-2897 GCA_050738315.1 Woeseiaceae bacterium | reverse complement strand
CCACAAGGCCGGGTCCGGCTCGTATACCGTCACAACGATTGTCTCGTCATCGCCCACATTGTCGGCCACCACGAGGCGCAGCGCGCGCCCGCCGACGAACCCGAGCAGCAGGCGACTCGGATAGGGTTTTAGGTGGATAGCCCTTGATCCTCCCGTCAGGGTTGCGCTGCATGGAGGTTTCCGCTACCGAAGCTAGCTCTCGCCAGATGCTCGCTAGTGGGGCCGCACCACGATGAGAACCCTGGATATCGGGGCAGAGCCGCTCGACAGCGTGATCGCCGGAGTGAAGAATGCCAATCCCGTCTCTGGCCTCACGCATGACTTCTACCGATATCCCGCGCGTTTCTCGCCCGCCTTCGCCCGTGCTTTGATAGCGACATGTACACGGCCCGGCGATTTGGTCCTCGATCCATTCGTCGGAGGCGGTACCACGCTCGTAGAAGCTTTGATGCTCGGCCGTCGCGCTATCGGCACGGACGTGAGCAGTTTGGCCGTCTTCATAAGCACTGTCAAAACAACCCCGCTCCCTGAGTCGTTGATCGTCAATCTTGAGCGGTGGATCGCCGCCTTGCCGCCGAAGCTCAATCTTCGGCGCAGCCCCGTTCATTTTGGTGAATGGGCGACGCAGGGATATTACCGCAACCTTGAATGTCTGCGAACCTGGCGGGTCCGCAAGCTTCTCGAGCTTGCTCTCAACGAGATTCCGTGGCTTAGGGACTGTCGCGCCGAGGCCTTTGCGCGTTGCGCCATTCTCAGAACAGGCCAGTGGGCGCTGGATGGCCGAAAGACCATTCCATCCGCTGAACGCTTTCGAAGAATGCTGCGCGAGAATTTCGAGAATATGCTCGCTGGCGTAAAGCATCTGCCCACCCCGAAAGAGTGCGAGAACGAGACCGGTCCGATCACCATCCTTCAAGCCTCCGCCGCAGACCTCCATAGCCACCGGGCAATCATCGAGTCAGGGCCACCGCATCTGATTCTTACCTCGCCCCCCTATCCGGGCGTACACGTCCTCTATCACCGCTGGCAGGTTCTTGGACGCCGTGAAGCTCCGGCACCCTACTGGATAGCTGGCAAACTCGACGGCTCGGCAGCTCTCTACTACACCCTTGGCGACCGCCGGGAGATCGAGCTAAAGCGCTATTTCAAGATGCTGGAATCGTCCTTCCGGTCCATCGCCCTCGTGGCTGGACCTGAGACCATCATCGTGCAGATGGTGGCGTTCTCCGAGCCGGTCTGGCAGCTGCCGCGCTACCTCGCCATCATGGAACGGTCTGGCCTCAGGGAAGTGCAACTGCCTCACCATCAGGAACTGGGTGAGGACGGCCGACTCTGGCGGCACGTTCCCAACCGGAAATGGCACGCGAACCAGAAGGCCAAGTCCCCCGGTGCACGCGAGGTCGTCCTGATTCACAAAAAGGCTGAACAATAAGTCTAGCCTGCTTCCTCGAGACCGTCGATCTGCTCCAGGTCGCTAAAGTCCTCGGCGCCGAGCGACGTTAGCGCTAGCAAGAACGGAGCGAGCGCCCGACACGTCATATCGACTCGGTCTTCGACGGGCACTGGCGCGGCACCCTCTCGGCCATTGGCCGGTTGGCTGCTGCTCTTCCGCTTGTCGTCGAGCAGCAACGAGAGCCCGATCAGCACATTTCCGTACAGAAACTGATTGCGTGCGGCTTGATCATCCAAACGCTTCTGTTTGATCTCGTTGAGTAGAGGCGTATTGTCCATGTTGACCTTGAAGGAATAGATCTCCGTGCTGTCGCCTTCGCCCGCGTACCCAATAGATTCGATACGCATGGCTGTGTATTCATCAAACCCAAGTTCCTCCCACTGATCCTTGTACACTCGCTCGATGTGCGGCGTTGCGAGCTGGTTTGAGATCTCTCGCTCCTGACCTTCCTTTTTCGCGGGATTCTTCCGCTGCCCGCGGCCGCCAGGATGAGGCTGCGCTTCCTCCTTGACAGTGATGAGAAATCGGTTCTCGAACGTTGCCCGCGAGTCCGTAACCGTTGTGATGAATTCGATCTCCTGGCCGAGTTCGGCATCGTCGGGCAGGTTCAGCATCACCGAGGCCACACCACTCCCCAGAGTGGGCCCGACATAGGAGGGATCGCGCTCATCGCCGTCGCTGTTGCACCAAACCAAAAAGAACTGTCCGGGCTCAATACGGCGGATAAAGTAGTCGTCACGTGCGTCTGTCTCGAAAGTTAGACGCATGCGCTGATTGATGGGGCAGGAGCGTGTGTAGAGCTTCCCGTATTTCACGCCTTTGGACTTAAAATAGGTTGGGTAGACTTCGCCCTTGAAGGGGATTTGGTCATCCTCGCCTGTCGGCTTGGTGAAAAAAGGCGTCGAAATACGCTGGCCAAGCTGCAATAGCGATGTCAGGTTGGGCGAGTTCCTGATGAGCATTTGCAACACATCAGCCAGCGGCTGATCGTCCTTCAAGCGTTCAGCCATCTTCTCCTGCTGCCGCTGGTTGCGCAGGTTCTTCAATGCCTCCGCGCTTCGGAGTGCCTGCTCCAGTCCGCTGATGAGGTCAGCCTTGAACTGGTTATCGGCAAGTCTGTCCCGGCTCGGCATGAAGAGGTCTTCGCGCACCGCATCGCTGAGTTCATCGCAATCGACGAACACCAGCAAATCGTCGGCCAGCGGCTTCATCTTCAGGGCGTCCCGCCGGAAGAAATCCTTTGGCAGGCTTCCTTGCGTCTGGCCGTTGCGGACGAAGACGATACCCTCGCGCTTCCGATAGCCGCGCAACCCGCCTAGCTTCTTCTTCTGCTTGTCGCTCGTGTCGTTTTCCTCCTCCTCGCCATCTCGCCCCGAGCCGGCCGGCTTGAAGGCAAAGACGTGCGCGACGAGCTTTTCTCCGCCGGGAGAAAAGGGGATCGAGA
>JBOHZD010000402.1:0-18127 GCA_050738315.1 Woeseiaceae bacterium | reverse complement strand
GCTCAAAGAGGTTGCGCTCATCGAACAGGTCCAGTTGCAACTGCCCCTGCTTGATGAGCGAACGGATCGATGCGCTTTTCAACGCACTGATCCAACCGACGCCTGATTGCTCGCGCAGCGTCTCAATGGCTTTGTGCGAGATCATGCCGCGGTCCCCGACCATCACCAGCTGCTTTAGATCAAACCCCTCTCGCAAGCGGTCGATTTCCGGCATCAACGTCTCGGGGTCCGAGGTGTTGCCTTCGTACACGGATACCGCCACCGGGCAGCCTCGGTCATCGGTCAAGAGGCCATAGTTGACCTGCAGCTTGCCGCGCTTGCCGTCACGGTTGTACCCGAGGCGCGCCAGCGGACAGGTACTGCCCTCGAAGTAGCTTGACGACAGGTCATAGAGCACCAGACCGCCCGATTCAAGATGGCGTGAGGCGAGCTTGCGCTCGATCGCCGGCTGGCGTTTCAACAGCCAGTCCATCGCCGCGTCAAACAAGTCTACCTGCTTGTTTCAGCAAGCATTACTAACAAGAACTACGGAGAAAGCGACAGGAACTTCGGGCTAGAGCCGCTAGAAATCACTGCACTCGATTCGCACCACATTAGGATTGCCGGTGGCGAGGATGCGATGCTTGACGAGGAGACGACCGAGCTTTTCCGTGCGGCAGTAGCCCAACTGAAGGAAGACCTTGTTCGAAACGACCCCTCGGCCGCCGCTTCCCTGGGGATCGACTGGTCCATTCTGGAATCATTCGTCGTTCTGACAGTTGCACAGCTGACCGTCCATGTGACGCCTCCAAAGGGCTTAGGTCGGGAAGTGTCAGGGTCGGTCGCCGCCTATGCTGACGCAGACGCAGCGTCCCTATATGTTACGGGAGCGGACGATCTGGACGCCTACGAGTCCGGGGCTCGAGCTGTTGCGAGCCTTTTTTCCGGCGACTCGCGTCGAATTGCACAGGCTTGGCTGGCGGCCTGCGCCACCGCTCGCGCTGGCCGAGAAGCTCGCCGACTCGAACTTGCCGAAATCAAAGCCGAGGAAGAGAAACGCCGACAGGCAAAGATTCTGGAGGATCTCACTGCCCTACAGGCGGAGACATCAGCCAAACCGGCTGTGGCACCTCGAAAGCGAAAACATGCGGCCACACGGTCCGGAATCAGCCCCGAGCCGAAAACGATCACCCCCCGGCGACTGGTAGACCCCGGAGAGCTTGTAGTCGTAAACCCAGACGGAGAGATCGTCGGTGGAGAGGCACGTTCGAAAGGTAGAAGGCATAAGTCACGGCGACAGGGCCTTGCTACAGTCCGCAGCGAGGCTAAGCCTCTCCGCAGTCATGCATTTCCGAAAGACTACACGGACATCGACAAGGAAACGATCGGCCTAGACTTGGTTCGGGCTGTGCTGAGAAGCGATGACTCTGCCCTTGTTGATCTGCGCAGTCAACGAGGCGTCGGGGCCGATGCGATAGACGAACTGAAGCGCTTCTACGAACTAAAGGTATACGAGGGTGCTGAACCAAACGAGATTCGCCTCGAGCCTTCTCAGATCGAACGAGCCAAAACAACCGAAGGATTTTTTCTGGTTGTGGTTTCGAATGTAGAGGATGGTCATGGCAACGCCAAGGTTCGCATCATTTCCGAGCCGTTGGCTCACCTGGAACGGATTGAAACTCGAGCGGTTAGTTTTTCGGGCGTGCGGGAAGCCGCCAGTCTCGTCTATGAACTCGCCGTGTTACCTCGCAAAGAGACACCGGAAATGGAGAACTGACTACCTCGTCCGTTCCTCGTCAAAAGGCGCAAGCTAACAGCCATTTCTCATTTGCGTGTGCTTCGCACCTTGCATGCCGCATCTTGCCCAGCTACACGGTCGCATACCAAGAAATGACCTTCTTGAGTGCTTCCAGATTCTCGATCTCCAAGTACCATACCTTGTTGCCAACCTTCAGTTGACGGGCATTCTTGTCATTCAGGTTCGAGTTGCGGGGCTGCTTCCAGCCATAAGGCTGCCCTGGAAACTTCTCATTCTTGATCTTCACTCCGTCAATTGAGATGTCATACTTCTGAAGCCATACGAAGAATGCCTCCGTGCGATCCCTCTCAAGAGCAATCTCCCTCCCTGACCTAGAGTTGTATCTGGCGATGTATTGCGTGCACACCTCTGTGAATGGGAATGCAGCTTTGAACTCGCTTCTTGCGCTTTCAGTATCAACCACCGATGGTTCCTCCTTCTGATCATAGTGCATGAGGCTGGTGGGTCAGCTTTGTCGTCGATCTTTTTGTTCTCTGCTTCCGTGGGGTTGTAAAGGCGGCGAAAAACCATGAGCTTGGTATCTACACCAACCAGTAATACGGCACGATAACAGCCGTATTACGATTCGCCAGCCATCTGAAGTAGGTCGTCCTTACGAACCTTCCAGCGACCTTGGTCCACTTCGTACCAAGCAATTGTTTCATCATCGTCCGTGTCGATGAGTACCCGAACGCTTACCGCAAAATTGGCCCAGGGTTCGCTGCGTAATCGTTTTAGGCTAAATCTTGCGGCAGAGACAGACTTGCGCCAACAACTGTCAGTTCCAGAATGCCAGCGATATCCACACGCCTTTATTTGGTCTTTTATAGGGTAGGTTCCTCCTGACTTGGAGCTATTCATCAGGCGGATATGCAACTCCGCATTCTGCGTTGGGGCGGGCCTATAGTGATTCCAATTCAAGCTGTCGATAGGCATCCGCTTCCTAAGGTCTGCTAGGAATCCCGAAGGCCTCCTGCTGTCGGTAACGATCACAAGCTCATGGATTGCGCGTGTGAGTGCGACGTAAAAGAGCCTGCGCTCGGCGGCCACAACTTCATCCAACGTATCTCCAAATATCCTGGAAAATATCCAGTTCGGATGGATGAGAGGATAGCCGCGGTCAACAGCGTCGATAACAATGACCTTGAACCTCTCAAGGCCCTTGAAACTGTGTGCTGTAGATATTTCGAGGTTACGGCGGTCTCGCCTCGGCAAAACTGATTTGAGGCTGTCCTCAAATGCCAGAAGAGTGGCGGGCTGGCGGCTGTGATTAACGAAATAGTATGGCAGGCCGTTCCTTCTGGCCAAGATCGCGATATCCTTTCCATTGGCTATTGAGTCGTGGACTAAGCGAAGCATAGCCGGTGTAATTTCGTCCCCGTGAAAGCGATTTTCTTCGGAGCGGGAAGGCGAGAAATCGGCAAGGTCAGCAAGTTCGACCCTCCCAATGGTTTCTATATGCGCTTGGCTGGGGTTACCTAATCCGTGCATCAACCCGTTGCCGGCGTCTACGACCGAAGAGGCGGACCGGTAGTTTGTAGTAATACCCAGGCGTGATGAGTTCGGAAAACATGTCTTAAATTCACGAAAGAACCGGAGGTCGGATCCGGCAAACGCGTTTATAGCTTGCCAATCATCGCCCACACAAAACAGCCGCAGATCGGGATTGTTGCTTTGCATAGCCCGCAACAGACGAAAGAAAAGCTCAGAGAAATCCTGATACTCGTCAACGCTGACATGCTCGACAATTGCGAGGTCCCCACCGCCAGCTTTCGAATGGAAGGTGGTCTGGCCACTTTTGATAGCTTCTACTGCTCTCAGGATCAAGCCATCGAAGTCTTCTTCGCCCGTCGCGTCGAGCCGTTCAAGGTAGTTGGTGTATATTCCTGAAGCGACCTTGTAGAACTTCGCCTCCGTCTCATACGTATTCCTATGGTTGGCTAAGAGTGCATCCAGCTCATCTGTGTTAAGAGCAAGCTTCCTGCAGCGACTTACAAATCCTTTTACAGCTCTCGTGAATCCGTCGATGAGACGGTCGCGGGCTCGTTCCCAGATCTCATCTTCCGACAGAGGAATGCATTGCACTCCGAGTTCACGAAGGTCGTCGCGCATTTTGTCCCGAAAGCCATCCGGGCCCAACGACGCTACGTCTATAGGTGAATACTCGAGAAATTCAGTATCGTCACGTTCCTCCCAAAATAGCCTCTTCTCCGCAGACATTTCATCGTAGTCAGGATCCCCGGTGAGTCCAAAATACTCAACGATGATCTGTCCCAGATTGCAGTCTCGGCTAGGCGCCTCGAGCCTGGGGAAGATTGTGAAGTCCGGCTTGTAATTGACCTGGTTCCAGCGAAAATTTCTCTCGTATCTGTACGCAAGGTCGTGTTCGAATAGAAAATCGGCGATAAGCTTTTCACCGTAAGACTTTACATACTCGCCATTAAGCGTTCTATTGACAATAGAGCGTCTGTATTTGAGGAAGGAGTCGCGATCACGGTCATAACCATGGTGGACGACATAGTCCCAGTCCTGTTGAAAATGATCGAGCATTACGTCCCGAATTTGGCTATGTCGTTCGGGGTCTGCAAGCCAGCTGTCAACGATCTGTTGTACGGCGTGACTCTGACTTTGAGGGCCGTCCTTTCTATCAAAAAGTATCTCCTCTTCCGGATGCACGATCCGGTATGCCAGGGCATGAAAAGTCATCGTATGAGGTAAACGAAGATTGCACTCGTGGAGGACCTCGTCTACCACCGTGGACTCTAGGTCGACCGGATCAAGGTTTGACGGACGTTGACGGCCTTTCGCTCGCTTCGACTTCAAGACTTCAGTGACTCGATCATTTGCCTTGGGGTCGAGAGCACCGAGAATTCTGCGTCGAATTTCCAGTGCTGCCTTCTTGTTGAAGGCCAGCAGGAGGATCTTGTCCGCGGCAATATTGCATTGCCGCATCAGGAAAATCGCTCGGTTGACCAGCGTCGCAGTCTTGCCACTACCAGCACGGGCTGTTACCAAGACATTCCCTGAAACAGTCCCAATAGCCTCGGACTGCTCACGATCGGGCAGGAGATCTGAGAAGGTCGATACCCAAGATCTGATGTATCGGATCTTTTCGCCGACCAGATACCTCCGAATTTGAGGCGAAAGGTGCGGCGCGTTCAAATACTTTTCGGCCAAGAGGAAGTTGTTCTGTAAGCGCTTCCGAAATTGCTCCAAGTGGTAATTGCGCTCTTGACCAAGCTGCCTAATCTGTGACTCGGTTTGCTGAAGCCACTTACCTTGTTCGAACTCGACAAAGCGGTCGATCTCATCGCCACGAAGTGTACTTTCGCCGTCTGGGCTCTCGTACGCGACCGCTCCCTGCCAACTAGCAGTGACCGTGCCGGAAGTGCCGTTAAGGAAGGTAATCGAATTGCCAGGAGCCATTGCTGGCGCTATGGCAAACTGGCTTTCGTCCGTCACTATGCCCGCCGCCGGTCGTTTCGAGATCATCCTAACGTGGTCCGACAGTGTTCACAATTTGCAGCGTACTCGGCGGTTCCCTGTCGGAGCAGCGCAAAACACTGGCGCGACGTAACCTGCGCACTACCGTCGACAGTGGGTACGTAGCCCATTCCGGCCAGCCAATCTTCCGCTGTCGCTACGGAAGGCGCTCTCGAGCGACAAGGTCACCCAACTTTTGCTCGCAGCGCTTGCGATGCCGGCCGGTGCTGAGTGCGGGATAGAACTTTCCCCACACGCCGCAAAGTGATAGTTTCCCCTCCCCACCATCTGATATCGCGTGTGAGACGTTGCCGTTATCACTTGCCCAGATATACTCGACCTTCTCTGGCACTGACGCGCTCCTTTCATCCGTTCCCGCCACTGAGCATACCCCGTGGTTTCCGGTAATGTTTGATGCATGGGGGGTTAGCATATCAGACAGTTTCTCCAGCGAACGCTCGGTTGCAGCGCTGGCTGAACGAACTTATATCGCGAGCGTGTCGACCACACGACGTCACGGCAGTAATTTATTGAGTGTCTCAAAGAGCGCCTGCACCCTTTCGAGAGTCTTTTCCACCCCCGGGTCCTTACCGGCTAGCGCGTTCGGATTCTCAATGAGCCATTGCGAAGGCGTGTAATGGTCGAACATCGGTATCGTGCCCGGCAGGAGTTTGAAATAAGCCTCGACCTTTTTTACCTGCCGGGGAGTGCTCTCGTCAGCTTTGTCCAACTTCTCCGTTGTCAGCGTATCTTGTCCCTGCAAACTGTAAGCTTCGTTGACAAGATTCACGAACAGCTCGGGCTCGAATAGATCCTCCGTGTCCGCCTCGTCCTTGCCCGTGAACTCCGCTGCAGTAAGCACTGCCCCTTTCTTCAGAACCTCCATGGTCCTTAGGTCTTCTACCTTCTTTTTATCGCCCTTAACGTAGTCGGTGAACACGCCGATGTTTATGTCTGTTCCTTTGAACAACGTCACGAACGGCATGATCTTTCCGATCCCACCGGACGGGCACAGGGTCCAACGAGGATCGAGGGCGGTTCTTTTCCGCTTGGCCAATGCAGCCGAAAGAGATTTCAGGTACAGGATGTCGCTCGGACCTTCGACGAGCAGGCAATGCTTGCCGACAAAGAGCGTCTGCGTGATTTCGTATCCCAACGCCCCTTGAAGCGGGAAAATCGTATCAGGATCGCGATTTAGAACGTCCTCTCTCACCTTCGTCCCGTCCGTCTTGGGCCGTCCACGGTCCGAAGAATAAACCACATCCTCCACGATTCGCGCCGACAACAGCTTGTCGGGCGCCACCATGAACGGTGAATGCGTCGAATAAATGATTTGGTGGTGAGGAGCCAGCTCCTTGTCGAAATAGCGTAGCAGGTCACCTTGGGCTTTCCCGTGAAGAGATAAACCTGGCTCGTCCAGCAACAGAATCGTCGGGGTGTCCTCGTGGATCTGGGCGAACTTTATCAAGAACGAGAAGAACCAGATGAACCCCGCGCTTCTCTCCGAGAACGGCACGTCGTTTTCGGTGCAGACTGTTGTAGATCCTCGCGCGAGCTACCACGCCTTGATGGAACGGTGGTTTGTCGCCAGATTTCGCCGCATCAACCGCAACCCGGACCTCGATGTAAGGATTCTGGCTCCAATACTCCAGAATCTGATCTGTAAGCGCGTTCGAGGCCGCCTGCAGCTTCGCCGTGAAAGGCTCGTAGTTCTGCGCGTTCAGAATCTCGTCGAGATCGACACCCGCATATTCCAGGAATTCGTAGAACAGTCGATCGCCTCTCAGATCATCGTCCTCAAACAGCGAGTTGTCGTCATAGTGCGCCTTTAGCTGATCGAGCCGGACAGCACCGCTCATGCGATCGTAGTTCGAGAAGTACATGAATTTCGGGAGGCCCTGCCGCAGCACGTGGCGTATGTGGTCGTGGACGGACTTACCAACCAAGCCGTCGATCCTCGCCAAGAGAGCTTTGTGTTTCTCAGTTGGCTGTGCAATTCCGTTGAGGGCCGCACGCAGCTCCTGAGTGTTCTTTGGCGATCCGACTTGGCTCTTCTGAGGTGCGGAGAAGTTGGCTTCGGCGATGAATTGGTTTATCGCTTTCTGCCAATTCATGGACATCGTCCACTCGACATCTTTAGCTTCGTAGCGGCGCTGGATGGTAACCAGCCTATCCTGCACGATGCCCTCGCCGAAAAGGTCCTCGAGCGTTTGAACTTCCTCCTTCGTTATCTCCCAAACTGTCTTAACGGCGACCGCATCTTCGTCGGAGTGTCGTTCATCGTATAAAGTTAGGAATCTGCGAGGGTAGTCCCGGATCTTGTCGAGCTCCATCGGGGACGCCGGGTGTGGGTTAAGAGCTGCCAGCGCTTGAAGGATCGCAGTCTTTCCCGCCTCATTCTTTCCGACCAGGCACGTGATGTGGTCGAGTTCGAATTCTCCAGAATCTTCGACCGATCGGAAATTCGTTATCTGTACTTTCTTAAGTTCCACTGTCTCCTGCCTCATCTTGTTATTTGGGGAGACCCAACCGACAAGCACGACGCGCTGTTTCCATGTATCTAGGCAAACGCCGAGCAGGATCTGAATTAAGCATTGTTACAGGGTTCCTACTAGGTCCCCAAAACCCCAAAGCAATGTTCCCAAGCCTATTACCAATGCTTCGATCACCTTGACCCGATGCTTAGCGACTCCTAGCAAGTCAGAGACTTCCTGTTGAGTTGAACTAAGGGCTTCCTCAAGTTGCTGGTTTGATATCCCGGCTAATAGTCCGTGGCCACGTGTTGAGTACTCCGAACGATAATTCTCGATAATCTGATGCAGCGTGAGCCTAGCTGCATCTACCTTCCCGGCGACGTCTTTCCACGTGATGTATATGCCAACGACAACAATAATCGATCCTGCCCGCGCGAAATTGCTCCAGTCAGAAGTGTAAGTGCTGACGGCCCCGCCGATAGTCGCAATGATTAGAACGCAGAGCATCACCCGCCACTCGAAGCCACGCATCGGGTATGGCCGTTGTAGTGCAGAGCGGACTGCATCCAGGGACATAGATAGCCGCCAAATCAGCAGGGGCTGGATCGCGCGCCGCGATATCGCGATATCGTGCGACTTACCGATGTCATCGATTTGCCCCCCGCCAAGTATTCAGCATCGACCCATGTCGCCGACGAATGGTAGCATCCGGCTTCCTCATGTGGTCCTTTTTTACGGGACGGCAGCGTACACCAGCAGTGCGTCTCGTCGAGATTAGGGCTTTTTACCAGAGGAGGCTTTTCAGTGGGCGCGGGTAACTTTGCTCTGCTGAGGGAGGTGCCAGCGGGATTCTAGGTTTGAAACCTCACCGAACTCACATCGTCACCGGACGGTGCACCACTTCCCTGGCTCCGGTCTAATGGGCAAAGCAGCCACCGCACGGGTGCCGGCGCTGAAACTGTGCTATTTGAGTGTTCGGCAGCGAGGAAAAACAGGTGCTTGCGAGCCACAAGTTGGAAATGAATAGCACAACCCACGCGAGCTAAGTTGTTGGGCAGCAATGGAAATCATCAGCTCCGCGCGCCTGGCTACGAACCAGGCGGTCGGGAGTTCGAATCTCTCCGGGCGCGCCATTTTTTCGCCGTTAGATCAAGCGGTTAGCACCTCGGGCTTTTACCGCTTTTTCCTTCAACACGACCAGTGCGGGAAGATTGTTCGATTCGGCTGCCTGGGACTCTCGTTAGCAGCTAGAATACCGGCCAACACTCGAACAGACCAAGACCATGCATCAATACACTGCCGTCATTGAACGTTGCGCTGAAACCAATCTGTACGTTGGCCATGTCCCTGGCTTGCCCGGTGCACATAGCCAAGGCGCGACATTGGACGAGCTGCATGCCAATCTCGTTGAAGTCCTGCAGATGTTGCTCGAGGACGGTGAGCCGGATCTGAGTACCGAATTCGTTGGTACACAGACGATCGCAGTCTGACGTGGCCAGGGTGCCGGTCCTCAAACCGCGTGAAGTTACCAAGATCCTACTGAAACTGGGCTTTGAAGAAGTACGTCAGCGCGGGTCACACAAGCAGTACCGACATCCTGACGGTCGCGGAACCACTGTTCCGCATCATGCCGGCCGCGACATCTCGCCGATCTTGCTGAGACAGATCGCGCGCGACATCGGCTTGACCTTCGACGAGTTCATTGCCAATCGTTGAGCGTAATTTCAGTGTGACCGCCAATTCCGTCGATAACGCTACATTGCGATTCCGAATCGGACTTCGCGATATTGCGCCATCGATCTGGAGGCGGATCGATGTACCTGGCGACTACTCGTTTTGGGATCTGCATGTCGCCATTCAGGATGCCATGGCTGGCTTGACTACCATCTCCATGCTTTTCGACCGACCGAAACCGGTGATACTGACGCCTGGGAGATCGGAATCCCGACTGAAGATGAGTTTATGGCTGGTAGCAAAGCGATTGCGGGCTGGACGGTTCGGCTCGCCTCGCATTTCGAACGAGCCGGAGACAAGATGGTTTACATGTACGATTTTGGCGACGGTTGGGGTTCATGACGTGGGTGCTTGAAGAGGTTATTCCCAGCGAAACACCACCTCGAGTCGCGTGTATCGCCGGTGAAAGGAAATGCCCACCCGAGGACTGCGGCGGCACCTGGGGTTACCAGACGTTGTTAGAGGCGATGGCTGAGCCCAGCCATGAGCAGCACGATGAAATGATGCGATGGATCGGTGGCTCGTTCGATCCAGAAGATTTCGATCCCCAGCAAGTCCGTTTCGACAATCCGAAGGAACGCTGGAATCGCGCCTTCGAGCAAAGCTGATTCCGACAAAATTCCGACATCAGTCCTGCAGGGTTGTGCCGAGTAGTGCGATTTTGGCAACGGACGCCGTCTTTCAGGCTTGAAATTTCAATTACTTACGGTAGCGTGAGCGGCTACGAACCAGGCGGTCGGGAGTTCGAATCTCTCCGGGCGCGCCAATTCCATTGAGATCCAGCCCGATCCGCTGACGTCTCACCCGATAGCGGACGGGCCGCTTGCCCAAGCTGTCCAAAGCTCACCCGTTGGCATATTTGACAACAACCTGACGTCGTTGGCATGATTGCCAACGTGAAGGCCGACTTGCTCCAACGCGACCGGTTCGATTTCGACGACGGCACGATAGTGGAGATGGTGATCTGGAAGGTACCGAAACCTGTCGAGGGTAGTCCTCACGCGTACAGGTATCGGTTGTTCGTCGGTCGGCCCGGCGAACGCATCGTCGGGTATGACAACGAGCGTTCAAAGGGCGATCACCGTCATATCGGGAGCCGGGAGCAACCATACGAATTCAAGGATGTGGAGACGTTGGTGCGCGACTTTTTCTCGGATATCGAGCGATGGAGGTCGAAATGAAGAAAGCGACGATTCGAATTCAAAGGAATGCGGACGCCGCGCTCGAGAAGATGGGCCAGCGGTTTGTCAAGGCGTGGAAGACAGGCAAGTCGGCGGGTGACACTCTGGCCTTCGAGTCTCCTGCGGCGCTGTTTCGTGTGCTGACCCCCAAGCGTTGGGAGCTGATCGAGCGATTACAGGAACTCGGGCCCAGCAGCGTCCGGGGTTTGGCGCGTGAACTCGAACGGGACGTCAAGCGAGTTCATGAAGACGTAGGCGTGTTGATCGAATGCGGGCTTGTTGCTCGTACCGCGGATGGAAAAATCAACGTCCCCTACGATGTAATTCGCGCCGAGTTCGACTTGAGGGCCGTTACCTGAATGTGTCGCGCGTGGGCTTTCGGCGGTTCCCGATCAACTCATTGTGACGGCTCCCGTGCTCGACGGGTGAATGTGCCTCAAGGTGGAGACCCGGTATCCGAAGAGCAGACGCCAGGCATCGGCTGCAACATCAAGTGGCGGCCGGCTAACGAGCCGGATTATTTCTGACGGGGTTCAATATTGAGCTGTTGGAGCCCGCCATTGCGGGCGACCGGTATGCGCGTAGTTGTCTCGCGTAACCAGTCGCCCGCAATGGCGGGCCCGACAACTCTGGTATCGGCGGCGCGCGGACTTTCCGCCCCGTGGGTGACGGCTAGAACGCCTTCGTCACGTCCAGGAAGAAACGCCGCCCGTACCAGTCGTACTGCGAGTAGAAGGCGACCCCGCCCAAGACGCTCACTTCCGAGCCCGTGCCAAAGGCGCTCAGGCGCGGCGGTTCCTGGTCGAAGGCGTTCGCGACACCGAGCCGCGCGGTGTAGCCGCCGTCGAACTCGCGGCTGACCGAGAAGCTGTGGTACATGGTGGCTTCGCCGATGAGGTCGAGAAACACCTCCTCGTCGCCGTACCAGCCCGCCGTCGAGGTGCCGAAGCTCTCGTAGTTGCTGGTTTCGCCGACGTAGGTGACGCCCCAGAAGAAGGACCACAGGTCACGCTGCAACGTCGTGTTCAGGTTGGCGACCCAATCCGGATGGCCAGCCTGACCCGCATTGTCTTCCTCAGTGTTGTCGAAGAGCGCGAGGGTATCCTCGAGCTGGAACGTGTGCTGCGAATCGACCGTCAGCGTTCCCCAGCCCGTTTCCTGCGTGTAGCGCACCAGCACGTCGATGCCGCGGTTGTGCTGCCGCGAGATGTTGATAAAGCTATCCCGGATCTCGGTGATGGAGCCCGGAATGAGGCCGCTCCCGGGTGGCTCCCGGTCGAACAGGTCGCAGAGCGGCTCGTCGGGGAAGAACTGCGAATCGTAGCAGCCGAACGTGATGTTGCGCGCACCGATGACGTCGACTTCGTCCTTGACCTCGATGTCGAAATAATCGACGGAGAGGCTCAGGTCCGCAAAGCTTGGCTGCCAGACGATCCCGGCGGTGAGCGCATCCGAAGTCTCCGCTTCGAGTACACCAAGACCGCCGCCGGTGACTACCGTGGGCGAGACGGTAAAGAAGAAGTCCGGCGGCAACCCGTCCGCAGCGCAGTTGTCCGCGATACGTTGGGAGATTGCGCCCTCCTGGAGCGCGGTGCCCCAGGTGGTGCACGGGTCCGAGTCCCGCGCCGTCAGCGGGAAGCTCGTCTGCCGGGCCAGGTACAGCTCATAGAGCGCCGGCGTACGGAAAGAGGTCCCGAAGGTGCCGCGCAGCCTGACCGCGTCCGTGACGGTCCAGTTGAGGCCCACCTTGTAGGTCGTGTCGCTACCGTAGGATTCGACGTCCGTGTAGCGGGCGGAAGCATTGAAATCGAGGCTCGCGATCAGCGGCAGATCTACGAGCAGCGGCACGGCAACTTCGCCGAACACCGCGGTGGTGGTGTCGTCGCCTGCGGTAATGCCGGCGCTCGACGCTCCCCAGGCATTGCCGATCGTGTTGCCGTCCTCGTCGAGCAGCGGCTGCCCGTTGGCGTCGCGGACGAGCGTGATCGGCCCGGGCGTATCGATGATCTCGTCTTCCTGGTAATGGAACCCGAGCGCCAGGGCAGCCGTGCCGGCGGGAAGCTCCATGACGTCCCCGGAGATGAAGCCTTCCACCGACCACTGGGTGTACTCCGTCGTGCCGGTTTCTACCGCAAACAGGTAGTCCGCGACCTCCTGCGGAACGTCGCCGCGCAGGAAGGCGGGATCGAGCCAGTCGATGTCGACGCACGGCCGGTTCGATATCCCGGTGACCTGGCCCTCGCAGGATCCCGTGCGGAAGAACGGCATCGTCAGCGCGTCGTCGAGGATCTGGTCGTCTTCGTACTCGCCGTCCGAGAAGCTGTGCTGGAAAGCCAGGTCCCAGCTCCAGTCCGGGAGCACGGTATCCATCTCGCCACGGAGCCCGGCAACGAACCGTCGATAGTCGACGGTCACGCGCTGGTCGCTGTGACCGGTGAGGGACAACGGGCTGAGCCACTGGGCGCCCTGCCACCCGGCGCTCATCGGGTCGCCGGAGCCCGGCACCACGTCGAAATTCTCGAAATTGAAGTTTTCGTTGTAGATGTAGGTCCAGAACTGACGCCAGCCGAGGTCGGTGGTCTCGCGCCGGCTGAGCAGTACCTCGCCGTAGGCGGTCGTCTCGTCGGTCAGCTGGTACTCGCCTTCGAGGAAGGCGGTCATCGTTTCCGATTTCGGCACGAGTGTCGTCTCGTTCTGTATCGGCGGCTCCTCGTCCACGAGTGAATCCGACCGGGGATCGCCCAGACCGACGGGGAACCAGCCTTCCGGGACCGTCATCCAGTACGGATTGCCGGAGGTCGCCATCGGTGGGAGACCGTTCGCTGCCAGCGCGCCGTCCTCGTCGAACTGCAGCAGGAACACCGGCGGGCCGGCATTGGTCGTGCCGTCGGAGAACCCGGTGGCGTAGTCGTAAACCCACACGTGCCCCCACGGCAGGTCGCTGCAGTAGAACTCGCCGGTGCGCGGATCGACCAGGTCGGCGCGCTGGCCCGTGTCCTGGTCAAAGATGTAGTACTCGTTGCACTCGAAGTAGTCGCGCTCACCGCGCTGCAGGATTTCCTGTTGGCTGTAATCGCCGGTGATGCGGAAGTACCCGCGGTCCATGTCCGCGCCCCAGGAACCGCTGACGCGCAGCTGCTCGCCGCCCGACTGGGCCGGCTGCGAGTAGAAGACGCCGAACTCGCCGCCGTCGTCCTTGCGCGTGATGATGTTCACGACGCCCGCGATGGCATCGGAGCCGTAGATCGAGGAGGCGCCGTCCTTCAGGATCTCGACGCGCTCGATCGCGGCCAGCGGGATCGAGTTGAGGTCGAAAGCCGAAACGGAACCCTGCACGCCGGACGGGCCGACGCGCCGGCCGTTCAGGAGCACCAGCGTGCGATTGGCACCCAGGCCCCTGAGCGACAGGGTCGAGGTGCCGAGACCGCCGTTCACGACATTCACCGAGGAGAGCGCGGGCGTGACCTGGGGCGCCCCGGCGGCCACCGTGCTCGTTTGCAGCAGGCTGGCGACGTCGGCGATGCCGCGGACCTCTGCCATTTCCGTCGTCACCACCTCCATGGGCGCGGCGCTCGTGAACGTGTCCTTCTGGATGCGTGAGCCCGTGACGACGATCTGCTCGACGTCGGAATCCTCTTCGCGGTCCTCGGCTTCCTGCGCCATCGAAGGCGCCATCGGATACAGAGCCGCGAGAATCGCCGCGGCCAATGGTGTCAGTGCCGGAGCACGCCGGCTCGCTCCGTCCTGCGCATGCTCACACTTGCGCATCGTCTCATCCCCCTTATGCAGTCATGTAAACGGGCGGCAAGCTACCTGCCCGTCCGTGCCCGGCTGGACTTCTGTGGCGCATGACCGAACCGCTTTATCGTCGCACGATCGGTCAGATCGTGGGCCGACGTCTCACATTGTGAACCATTCCGGCAACGAGCGGTCAGGCACTGTCTTTCCGGAGCGTGGTTGCATAATCCGCCATACCCACCACACGCTGCAACCACGCGTGATGCGGCAGCAGCTTCTGGGGTGCCGCGGTGAGTCTTTCGATCACGTTCTTCAAGACCATCGGCGGCGGACGATCCCGCCCGTACCAGGCATCGCATTCCGCCTCGAGAAAGTTCATCCCGTAGAGCACCGCCTCGTAGCTTTCGTAACCCCAGAGACCCGCGGTATCGATCGGGCTGCGGTGATCGCCGGGCAAACCGCCGGACGGCAGCGGAGTATCCGGCTGGCCGGGCAATTGCTGGTCCTCGAAATCCGCGGCCGACGGCGGTTTGATGCGCCAGAAGTCCAGCTTGGCCTGCAGCCTGCCGTTTATGCGTTCGGGCCGTTGAACCTCGCGCCAGAATTCCGTGTCGGTGCGCTGCGTCAGGCAGTAATGCATGTTGATGAAATCGAGGACTTCGTAGAAACGATTCGTCATGATGCGATTGAAGCGGAACGCAAGCGGCGCAATATCGTCGCCGCGCGGAAAATGCTCGGCGAGCAATACGGCACTGAGGGCGCTCAGGTAGAGCCCGGTGGATTCGAGCGGCTCGATGAAACTGTTGGCGAGCCCCGCGGCGATGCAGTTACCGACCCAGGCTTTCTCGCGGTGACCGACCTTGAAGCGGACCGTCCGGGAATCGAGCGATTCGGCGTGAGGGCCTTCGAAGCGGCGCACTTCCCGCTCCGCGTCTTCCTCGCTAAGGAAAGCGCTCGAGTGCACGTATCCCAGCGAACGCCGGTCCTGCAGCGGAATTTCCCAGACCCAGCCCGCGGAGAGCGCGGTGGCGGTCGTGTACGGCCGCACATAGCCGGGATAGTGGCGTTCGTACGGGGCGTGCAGCGTCACCGCGCGATCGCAAAGCAGCCACTCTGAGCAGTCCACCCACTTGACGCCCAGCGCCTTTTCCATAAGCAGCGCGGCGAACCCGGTGCAGTCGACGAAGAGATCGGCCGTGAGCCTGCGCCCGTCCCGGGTAGTGACCGCGGCGATGTCGCCGTTCTCCGCCACCTCCACGTCGGCGACGTGGTCGCGGTAATGGGTTACGCCGCGCGCCGCGGACAGCTCGCAAAGAAAATCCGCGAACTTCAGCGCATTCATGTGGTAGGCGTAGGCAAGCCGCGGCCCGAAATCCCAGGGGCCGAGCATCTGCGGGGCCAGCCCCAGCTCGCAGATCACGGGCTGCGCGGAAATCGTTTCACAAAATGGAATGGAGCGATCGCTCCTCAGCCAGAGTTCGCCGGAAACGTCTATCGGGCCCGGCCGGTGTTGGCTGAACGGGTGGTGATAATACTCGCCTCTGCCGTGCAGCCAGTCGACGAAGCGGATGGACTGCTTGAAGGTGCCGTCGACGCGCCGCATGAACTCGTGCTGATCGATGCCGACGACGGCGAGCAGGTGATTGATGTTCGGTATGGTCGCCTCGCCCACGCCGATGCGCGGCACGTCGGGCGATTCGATCAGCCCGATGTCGGCGATGTTGCGGCCGTGGCGGTTGAGAGCCGCGTCCAGGTAAGCGGCAGCCATCCACCCCGTCGACCCGCCACCCACGATCAGAACTCTTCGGGTTTTCGTCAAAGTCGTTCCTCGTATTCAATTGTTCCCGTGACCGGTTCGGCCGGCACCGGTCCGATGCGTTGTATCATTGCCGGGCGCGCCTACCCGCTCTTCAATGGAAGTCGTTATGCCCCGAATCGTTGCAAAGCAGGATAATCTCAATAACCGCAACGCGGAGTTTTCACAGCAACCCCTTCGAGAGCCGGCATTTCTGAACAGCGTACCGAAATGCGGAACCCACCTGTTGCGCAACATCCTGCGCATGTTCGTGCCGGTTGAGCAACAGTATCACGCAGCTTTCATCCAGTACGCGATCCTGCGCCAGCACGCTGCCGCCTTCTCCCGTGGTGCGCCGAGACTGAGCTGGGGCCACCTGCTGTTCTCGGACGATTCAGCGATTGCGTTGCGGCACGTGCATCACATCGTGCAGGTGCGCGACCCTTACGACTGGGTTCTGGCGCGCGCCCGGTTCTTCCTGTCCGATACCTTTCAGGGCGCACTCGAGCACCTGAAAGGCGGCAGCGTCTCGATCGAGGACATGCTCAACATGATGATCTTCGGCATACACAAAAAGGCGCCGTCGATGAACGACATTTTCACCCACAACGCGGTCTCGTGGCTGGGCACGAAAGCCGTGCTGTTGCACTTCGAAGAGCTGTTGCACCACGTCAAGAACGTCGATGCCCCGGAAGCGGAGATTTTTTTCGCGAAGTTGCTCGAGAATTGCGGCATCGACCGGTTGCCGGACGACTGGCGTGAGCGCGTTCGCATCGGCTCCGATCGAGAGCAAAGCGGCACCGCACGGGAGAATCTTGCGGGCGGCAACGCGCTGGAGGTGCCGGAGGAGCTGCCGGCCGTCCAGAAGCGCCTGGTGGAGTATGCCGCTCCGGGGCTGCGCGAGATGCTCGGCTACCCGCGCACCGGCTCGTAACCGTGGCACACGCCTCGTCGAGTTCGCTCACTGCCGTTCGCGGGCGGAGTTTTTGTCGTGGAACTCCGTCCTCGCGCTCATCATGGCGGCGACCAGCTCACGCTCGGCTTCTGACAGGTAGGGATTCCAGACGTCGAAGATGAAAATGACACGAAGTTCGGGAGTGTCGTTCCAGGCTTCGTGCTCGATCGTGTCGTCGAATACCCAGGCTTCGTTCATGCGCCACTCGCGGGTGACGTTGCCGACGCGAAACCTGCACACGCCGGGGAGCACGAGCGGCAGATGCACGATGGCGCGCGTGTTGGTGGAGCCGGTGTGCGGTGGAATGGTGGTGTTTGCATCGAGCGCGGAGAACATCGCCGTCGGCGCATAGCCGCTCTGGCGCGCCATCGGCAGGCTCTCCAGCACCTCGGTCGTGCGCGGGCAGCGCGCGCAGGCTTCGTCCTGTCGCTCGCCGTCGCGCCAGAGGAAGAAAGAACTCCAGCGGCGCGAGTGGTTCAGCTCCTTCCACTGATTGAGCGGCGCCCCCGGAGGGTACTCGATGTACGGCGCAAAGTTTTCCGTGCCGCTTTGTTCCAGCAGCGTCTCGAGCTCGTCGCGGATGACCGGCGTCGCCGCCTCGAGTTCGGTGAGCCAGGGAAATAACGCGCGGTCGAAGAACGGAATCGCCGGCAGCCGCGGGTAGTGCAGCATCAGCGGCTGCTGTACCAAGGCCTACTGCACCAATTGTGCGGCTGTCCTGAAACCCACGCCCGGCGACTGCTGTGTGTTTTGCTCCTACGGAGACTCAAAGTGTCCGCCTGTTCAGCAAAGTGGCAGTTGCTGTGTCGATCGGTAATGAGAACGGGTCCCGCCAGCTGGTATGGAACGGCAGGCATGCTCGATAGGTTGATCTGGTTTCACGGCTGAGGAAGAATCGAGACGTTCAACCCCCGGAAGCCCTCGCTGAAGAGCGCGTCGACGACGTCCGCAATCCGGTTGCGGTGAATGTAGGCTTTGATTTCCCAGACC
>JBOHZD010000401.1:0-30037 GCA_050738315.1 Woeseiaceae bacterium | reverse complement strand
ATGAAAGTTACGTGCAAGTGCAAAGCGAGTCGGCCATTCGCAGCATCGCGAGCTTGTATGCCTACGATCAGGGTGAGGAAGAAGAGATCACGCTGCGCGGCGGCGGCGATGAGGTGGCACGAGCGCTTGAGAAGGAGCTTGGCGTGCGGCTGGCAAAGGCCGGCGTCGTCGTCGAGGAGGCACGGCTCACGCACCTGGCTTACGCGCCCGAGATCGCGCCGGCCATGCTACGCCGGCAGCAGGCCGAGGCGATCATAGCCGCGCGCCGCGCGATTGTACTCGGGGCCGTGAGCATGGTGGACATGGCGTTGCGCGACCTCGATGAAAAAGACGTCGTGAAGCTCGATGATGAGCGCAAAGCGGCGATGGTGAGCAATCTCATGGTCGTGTTGTGCGGGACTTCGGAGACATCGCCCGTCATCAATACCGGAACGCTCTACACCTGATCGTGGCAGAGGATCGCAAGCCTTTCCTGCTGCGTCTGCCGCCTGAACTATTGAAGGACCTCGAAAAATGGGCGGCCGATGAGCTACGCAGCGTGAATGCGCAAATCGAATACGTGCTTCGGCAAGCGTTGGCAAAACGGAAGAAGTCACTGGACGGGAATGGCCCGTAGGACGATCGCCGCGCATTGCTGTGCTGCCAATGTCACGCCGACGGCGCTTTCGGGTCGAGGCCGCGCTGCATCCGGAAGCACGTTCGGGCTGACCTGTACGAGTGACGCGGGGTTCTGGTCGCGGACTTGCGGCAGAGCCGGGACCGGCGGAAGATGTCATCGAACGTGAAATTCCGAAAGCAACGGAGATAGGCAGATGATTCGAAAACTTGTTGCCGTGCTGCTTGCCGCCGGTCTGGCGGGTGCCGCATTTGCGAGTTCGTGTCCGCTCCTGATGAAAGACATCGACGCGGCACTCGAAGACCCGGCTGTGGCAGAGCGGCTTACCGACGAGCAGTTGGCGGAAGTCGCACAATTGCGCCAAGAGGGCGAAGACGCTCACCAGTCAGGCGACCACGACAAGTCGATGGAAGCGCTGGGCCGCGCGAAAGAGGTTCTCGGGATATCCTGAAGCCAGGGAGTGAGTCGGGGGCCGTGGCAACGCAGTTCGTGACTCCGCGCGCCGTCGAGCTGACCAAAGCGCGAATTGCGGCCAAACTTCCTCGATACCCTGCCAAGTTGCGCATCTTCGACGGCCGCGTCGGTCCAGGTCCGTTAGTCTCCATGCAAAACGGACAGGGGAACCGACATGCAACACTTCAGGCCATTGATTGCAGGCACCATCGCCTGCCTGCTGTTCGCCGGCTCGGCGGCCGATGACGGTCCGGACCGGTCGGTCGACGTCGCCCGCTTCGACAGCGACGGCGCCCTGCTCGTGCCGGCGGACATGGACGAATGGATTTTCCTCGGCAGTTCGCTCGGCATGGGCTACTCGCAGGAAAATTTCGATCCGGACAGCCCGGGCATGTTCCAGATCGCCCGTATGGAACCACGGGCCTACGAAGCGTTCGTTGAGACGGGGCGCTTTGTCGACGGCACGATGATCGCTTTACATTTCTTCGGCTCGCAGAACGAAATCTCGATCAACCGCGCCGGCTTCGTCATGGGTGAGCAGCACTTTGCCGAGATCCATTACAAGGACAGCAAGCGCTTTCCGGATGGCTTCAATTTCTATAACGTGGAGAACGGCCAGAACGTTGCGGAGGAAATGCCGTTGCCGAACGAGTGTGTCGCATGCCACAGGCGGGACGGCGCCTACGACGGCGTTTTCGTGCAATTCTACCCGGTGATCCACAAGCACCTGTCGGACGATGTACGGGCCCGCCTGCAGGACGCAGGTACGCGCGACGGACACTAAGCGCGCAACGCCGACAGAACCGCGACTCATCGCAGCGCTCGCCTATCCGGGCGTGCAGTTGCTGGACATTACCGGACCGCTGGAAGCGTTCAACTTAGCCGCACAACAGATGATCGACGACGGCGAGACGCGCCGGAAGCTGTATCGCGTCCTCGTCATCGGCAAGGAACGCGGTGAGGTGGAGTCCATGTCCGGCCTGTCGATACGCGCAGAGCGCGCGCTCGACGATTCCCTTGCCGATGTCGACACACTCCTGATCCCCGGCGCTCTCACCGGCGGCTCGCAGTTCCATGAAGATCCGCAGTACCAGGACTGGGTCAGAAATGCCGCGAAGCGAGTACGACGGCTGTGTTCCGTCTGTTCCGGCGCCCTGCTGCTGGCGGCGGCCGGTCTTCTCGACGGCAAGCGCGCGACGACGCACTGGAAGGATGCCGCCATACTGCGCGATTCATTCCCGAAAGTGCGGGTCGAAGCCAACCGGATCTACGTCGAGGACGGTGGCATATTCACGTCGGGCGGCATCACTGCCGGCATCGACCTGGCGCTCGCGCTCATCGAGCGCGATTACTCGCGCAAGCTTGCCCTAAAGACTGCCAAGCGCCTGCTGGTATTTCTGAAACGCCCCGGCGATCAATTGCAGTTCAACAGTTTCCTTGCAGCACAGGTCCAGCCGACGCACTTCGATGCACTCCTCGACTGGATCGTCGAGAACCTGCACAGTGACCTCGAAACCGCCGGCCTGGCATGGCGTGCCTGCATGAGCGAACGCACTTTTCGGCGCAGATTCGAGGCAGAGCTGGGCTTCAGCCCCCAGTATTACATTGCGCAGGCACGCATCAACAAGGCGCAGAGCCTGATGGAATCCACGGCGCTGTCACTCGGCGATATCGCAAGGCGTTGCGGGTACCGGTCCGAGAACGCGATGCGCTATGCTTTCGCAAAGGTGCTCGAGGTTACGCCGCGCGAGTATCGCAAGACCTTCGGGAATTCCTAGACAACCTCGGAGTGACGGCCTTGATGCACAGCGGCGATGATCCGCGTCAGAAAATCGTCGCAGACGTTCATCGCTTTTATCGACACCCATTCGTCCGGCTGATGAGCCTGTTCGAGCAGGCCCGGCCCGCAGATGACGGCCGGGATGCCTGCCTCCTGAAACAGGCCGCCCTCCGTGACGAAAGGCACGGAGGTGACGACCGGTTCGGGTGCCTGGATAAAGCGCTGCAGATCGACGACGGCATCGCGATTGATACCAGCCTCCAGTCCCGGCACGCCGGCCACGAGGCGTGTCTCCACCGAGATGCCGGGGATCTCTGCGCGAATATCATCGGCCAATTGCAGTAAATTCTTTTGAACGCTCATCGGGTCCTGCGTTGGCAGATGGCGAAATTCCCAATTGACCTCGC
The DNA here is from genome assembly GCA_050738315.1 of Woeseiaceae bacterium. Classification (GTDB taxonomy): domain Bacteria; phylum Pseudomonadota; class Gammaproteobacteria; order Steroidobacterales; family Woeseiaceae; genus IDS-8. The sequence goes on along the minus strand of JBOHZD010000401.1, from coordinate 26,781 downwards.
ACCACTCGGGAATAATGTTGACTGCCTCGCCGCCACTGATTGTACCGATATTGAAGGTCGCGGTCGGCGGATCGAAATTCACATCAGAATCCTGCGGCAGAATCCGCGCGATACCGGATACGAATCGGGCGGCAAACTCGATTGCGCTGGCGCCGAGATCCGGGCGACTGGAGTGCGCGGGCTTGCCGTGCACGCGCATCGCCATGCTCTGAATTCCCTTGTGCGCGGTAACCAGCTGCATGCCGGTTGGCTCGCCGATCAGCACGAAGCGCGGCCTGTCCGGCAGTGTTTTGAGTTCTTCCTGCAATGCTTTCGCGCCGCGGCAGCCGACTTCTTCGTCGTAGGTAAAGATCAGGTGCAGCGGTTTCTTCATCTTCCCGGAATCGATGGAACTGGCTGCGGCCAGTGCCAGTGCGATGAAGCCTTTCATATCCGAGGTACCGCGACCGAAGAGACGGCCGTCCTTCTCCACGAGCTCGAACGGGTCGGTGTGCCAGTCCTGCCCACTCGCCGGCACGACGTCGGTATGGCCGGCGAGGGCGATGCCGCCTGTCGTTTCCGGGCCGATTCGAGCGAGCAGATTGGCTTTGCCGCCGTCCTCGCTGTAACGGCGTGCGGTCCGCCAACCGTGCTCATCGAGAAGCTCTTCCGCGTAGTCGATCAGCGCCAGATTGGAATCTGCGGACACGGTCGGGAAACCGATCAGCTCCTTCAATATGGCGTAGTAAGCGCGCCTACGCACAAAAATCAGCTTGACCCGCAGTTACTCTCGGCAAACCCACGAACTGAATCAGGTCGCTGCAGCCAGGCGGGTGGCGCCAGCATTCGCCTTATAAATCGCCGCAAAAATCGCGCCGGCGATCATGAAGCTGATGACACCGCTCAGGAACCATATCACCGCAAGATTCGACGGCACCGGATACACGACGTACTGGTCGATCGACATCGGGATCGCCATGAACAACCCCATCAGCAGGCCGTAGCGCAGACCCTCGCCGACACCCTTGCCTTCGTATCCTTTCGTGAAGATATAGCAGAACAACAGGAGATACAGCGCGCTGCTGAGAAACATCATCCACATCATGCTGTTCATCTCGCCTTCCGGCCGAAAGACTTGCCACATGTTCGCGTAGGTATCCTCGAGCATGATGCCGTGCACCACAAAGCCGATTAGCTGCCAGACGATGTAGACCACGATGAACCCTATCCAGAAAGTCTTGTTTATCATTTCACTTTCCTTTTGGTCAGGACACGGTCGATACGCTAGACCTCATTTCCGCGCGAATCAAGCGCATGGGGCGACCCCGCCGGCTAAAGCTTACGGTATCGAACGACCACCCCGGCGTAAAAATTCCGGTCCGGCGCCGGCTCGTAGTAGCGACCGCCAAATGCGTTGATGCGGATGTTGCTGTTATAGCGTTCGTTGAAAATATTGTTCACGCCGAAGTACGGCCTGATCAGCCAGTTGCCGCTGTCGAATTCCTTGCTGGCCCTGAAATTCGTCACCACGTAACTGCCTATTTCCGTCGCATTGGCGTTGTCGGCATATAAGGCGCCCGAATACACCGCCTCGAGCCGCGCAAACAGTCCGGCGTCCCGCTGGTAGGAGACGCCCGCATAGCCGAAATGTCTTGGCAGACCTGGTAACTCCGCACCCGCAAAACTGTTGCCGCTTTCATCGACGAAATCTTCAAAGATGAAATCGGAGAAGGTGTAGGAAAGGTCTGCAGCAAGTCCGCTGTCGTGTTTCCAGGCAAGCGCCGTTTCGATACCTGACCGTTCAGATTCACCGGCGTTCGAAAAGAAGGTGCGTCCGGGGAAGCCGGCGAGTTCGAAGGGAACGAGCTCGTCGGTCAGATTGATGCGGAACACCGCCAGTTCGTAATAAGTGTCATTGCGCTCGCCCTTGATACCAATCTCGTAGTTGTCCGCGAGTTGCGGATTGAGGGACAGGTTGAAACCGCCGCTGCCGTCGGGGTTTGCCAGCTCTGTAGTCGTTGGAGTTTCGAACGATCGGCTGAACGAACCGAACAGGATGTGCTCGCCAAAACTGAAATTGATGCCGGCAGAGGGACTCACCTCGTCGAATTCGATCTCTCCCGAGTCATCTCCGTCCGCAACATAATTATCGTTGATGTCGAAGGTAAGTTCGTCGTAACGCAGGCCGGCGGACACCGTCAGGTCCTCGCTCAGATCATACATCGCCTGCAGATAGATACCGGTACTGTCGACGTTTTCCTCCTGGTCGAAAGTCAGGTCGCCGAGTACCCCTTCATTGTTGTCGAAGCGCCGTCGGTCGTCCGCCTGTCGGTCGATGTCGATGCCCATCGTGAGTTCGAGACTGTCGGGCAGGGCGTCTTTCGGGCTGTATTGGGCACCGACGCCGTAGAAAAAACGTTGGAGATCGACTGCCCCGCCGTCGACGAACGGCAACGTGTTGCTGAAATCGCGCCAGACGTAATAATTTCGGAGCAGCAGATCGCCGCGCGGCCGGTCGCGTTCGTAGACGAAGCCGATACGCTGCTGCGACAGCGCCTCGCCTGCATTGAACAGCACGTTGACGTCCCGTGCGCCTCGCAGGCCCGCGGCGACCTCATCTGCGTTGATACCGCCGGCGTCTTCAGATTGCGGCTGATCGGTATGATTGATCGCAACGGTCATGCGGTCATCCTCGGTAAAGCGTATTCCGACCTTGCCGTTCAGGAGGGATCCTTTCGAAAAGGAATGGTCGCGGTAACCGTCAATCTCCTGCCTGGACGCGTTGAACAGGTAGTCGGCTGAATCAAACGATCCGCCTGTTTTGAGTTGATACTTCTCGTAGCCGAGTTCGCCGCCGGACAGGCCGGCCTCAACGAACGGCGACATGTCGCCCAGTTCAGTTTCGACCGCAATCACGCCGCCCGATGCGTTTCCATAAAGCGACGATGCCGGGCCTCGTAAAACCTCGATGCTCTTCGCCGAACCGAGATCGATGCTGTCCACCTGCGCCTGCCCGTCGGGCAGAGTTTCCGGGATGCCGTCAACATAAACGCGAATGCCGCGAATGCCGAAACCCGAGCGGGCGCCGAAACCCCGCAGCGAGATCCGCAGGTCCTGCGAAAAATTGTAGCGGTTCTGCATGTACAGTCCGGGGACGCCCGCCAGCGCTTCGTCGAGCCCGAGTTGTTGCGTCGCGTTCTGGATGCGATCCCGTCCGACCACCGAAATAGAGCGAGGAACTTCGCGAACAGGGGATTCCATTCGCGTCCCGGTAACGACAATTTCATCGAGCACACCGCCCGGCGCGCTTGCCTGGCCGTGGGCGAAGGCAGCGGCAAAAGGGACGAGCAACACGATAAGCTGTCGTGATCCGACCGCGCGACGACGTTCAAACATATGAAATTAGACCTGCTTCCTGCTGTTGAAGACAATCCGGTCCGGCGCCCGGTATCCATCTTAGACTTCAACGGCAAGGATTTCATGAATTCAGGCTGTTCGGCCTCGGAGAAGCCGCGGCCAATGCGGTTCAGATGCGGCCGATAAGCCTCCGTCGGGCGGCCAGGGAGCGCGCTGTGCGCCCATTTGCGTTTGGTGATCCCCGTCGTTACGCTTGTTGCAATCGTGTCAGTCGCGTGACCGGGTCTGATTACTCGCAGCTGCGATCGACGGCTGCACGGACTCGGGAAAAGGAACGAAAAGAACATGGCCATCCGCTCGGACAGCGACCGTGAATACGTCTGATACGCCGGATTGGGCGAGTCGCCTGGGCATCATCGCCATACTTCTCGGTGTTCTGCTGGCTGCATGGCAGGCCAATGAATGGATGAAGCTCGCCATTGTCGGTACGCCGCCTTACACCATCGCAACCATGCCTGAGCCAGACTGCGAGAAAGACGAACTCGTGGAAGAGGGGTTGTCTCTGGAGGAATGCCGTCAGTTGGCTTTCGCCGTCCATGACATCAGCATATCCAGCCCCGGCTGGTTCAAGTCCTTTCACATGGCTTTGTCCGGTGCCGGGACGGTACTCGCCCTGCTATCCGTCTTTGTCGGTATTGCGCTGGTGGATTACCGGCGGTGGGCAACTGCTGCGGCCATTCCGGTATTCGGCGCGCTTGCGCTTCTCGACGTAGTGTCATTCACCGGCGTGGTCAATAGCGGGCCGTTGATCCGACAGATGTACCTCTGGAGCATTCTGCTCTGGTTCTTCATTCATCTTGCGATGGCGGTCGGCGCCATTGTCGGTCGGCAGAACGAGCGCGCCGAATTGCGGCCCGCTGCAACATAAAAGAGGCAAACAGACGATGCCGGTAAAAGGTTACAGCAGAACTGTGTTAATCCTGCACTGGTTCCTGGCCGTGTCGATTTTCTTCCTGTTCGTATCAAGTTGGTGGATGCTCGGACTGCCGCTGGCCTCCGCGGAATACCGGTTCCGGGAAATTCCGTTCCAGTTACACAAGAATCTCGGAATGACCCTGGTTGCGGTCATCATCGTCATGCTCTATGTGCGATTCAAGCACCGTCCGCAACCGGACCTGAAACAGATATTGCCGTCAAGGATGAGCAGACTCGCCGTCATGGACCACGTCGTCCTTTATGTGCTGATATTCGCCTGTTGCCTGAGCGGTTACATGTCTTCTTCTTACAGTGGCTGGGACACGACGTTCTGGTGGCTGGTAGACCTGCCCGCCTGGGGATACGAGAACGAAGAACTGAACATTCTGTACTCCGATATCCATCTGTGGACTTGCTGGATACTGCTGGCGGTTGTGGCCGTGCATATCAGCAGTGCGACTTATCATGCCTTCCGCAACGACGGCGTCATCCGCCGCATGTTGCATCTTTGAGCCACGAGCGTGTCTCTTTCGAAACCATCGGCTATCCGCACGTTCGCCGTTGTCGCGGGAGTAACGGTACTGTCGCCCGTCCTGCATGCGCAGCACGAAGACGCCGAGTCAATCGATGAAATTATCGTTACGGTCACTCCCGTGGGAGGCACCACAGGCTTGAATAAGGAGAGAATCCCGTACAACGTCCAATCGGCCTTCAGCGACGATATCGAAAGCATGCAGAGTCTGCATCTGGCCGATTTCCTGAACCGGTCGATGGGAAGCGTCTCCATCAACGACGCGCAGAATAGCCCCCTGCAACCCGATATCAGTTACCGCGGCTTCACTGCATCTCCGCTGCTTGGTCTCGCACAGGGGCTGGCCGTTTACCAGAACGGCGTCCGGATCAACGAACCCCTGGGCGATACCGTCAACTGGGATCTCCTGCCGGCGACCGCGGTTCACAGCTTGCACCTTATCGGCGGCGCAAACCCGCTGTTTGGTCTCAATACTTTGGGCGGCGCGTTGTCCGTGAAAATGAAAGACGGCCTCAGTTCGCCCGGCCACTCCCTCGACCTGAGGGCAGGCTCTTTCGGTCGCATAGTTGTCTCTGCCGAATCGGGCGGCAGCACGAACAACCTCGCCTGGTACGGCAACGTACATTACTTCAACGACGACGGCTGGCGCGACCTGTCGCCGTCCGAGGCCGCAAACTTCTACGGCAGCCTCGGATGGAAAGACAAGCGTTCCTCGGTGAACCTGAATGGACAGTATGGCGCGAGCGATTTGACGGGCAACGGCCCGGTTCCCGTCGAATTGTTGCAATCCGATCGCGATGCGATCTTCACAGCACCGGACATCACCGAAAACAGCATGTATATGCTGAGCGTCGACGGCAGCCATAGCGTCAATGACGCCACCGTCTTGTCCGGCAACATTTTTTATCGGCAGAACGAAACGGATTCCTTCAACGGTGACGGATCGGACTTCGCCGTCTGCCGGCTGGGAGGATCGGACGCGTTGCTGGAAGGGCTGGAAGGGGACGATCTGGAGGAACTTGCTCTGGATGATGAAGACGTCTGCGAGGACCAGTTCGCGAGCGCAGCGGATCTGGAGACGTTTCTCAACAACACTGCTGTTGGCATGGGCGGGGATGCGGACTACAACATCGACGACCTTACCGCCGACCTTACCGGTACCGGCGTGTTGTCCGGTTCGGCGATCAACAATACGAGCACGCGGGTACAGCGGAGTTCCGGCTCCGACGTGCAACTGGGTTTTTCCAATGACCTCTTCAGCCGGGCCAACCAGCTGATCGTCGGCGCAGCGTGGTTCCGCGGTGAATCGTGGTTCGACTCTGTCCTGGAACTGGCGAATCTCGACCCGGTGAGCCGCAGCACGGCAGGTCTCGGCACCGGCACTTTCGTCGACGATGCCGCCACCAGCATCAAAACCGACACCGCAACCTGGAGTCTCTACCTGACCAACACCATCGACCTTGGCGAAAGTTGGAGCCTCACGATGTCCGGACGCTTCAACTACACCGAAACCGAGCTGGAGGACCAATCGGGCGAACGTCCGGAACTCAACGGTGAACACAAATTCAGCCGGTTCAATCCGGCGATCGGATTGACCTACCAGTTCAACCAGGACCTGAACCTGTACGGGGGTTACAGCGAATCTTCACGCGCACCAACTCCCGTCGAACTGGCGTGTAACGATCACATCTTCGAACTGGCAGCCGCCAACGCCGCTCTCGAAGGTGAAGATCCCGATGACGTGGACTTCGAATGTCGACTACCCAATGCCTTTCTGGCCGATCCTCCATTGGAGCAGGTCGTCGCACGGAGCTTTGAGCTCGGAGCCCGGTGGAATTTTGAAAACGTCGATATGCACCTGGGACTCTTCCATACCACCAACCACGACGACATCATTTTCCAGACTACGGGTCGCGCCACCGGACTGTTCGCAAACGTGGAAGAAACCCGCAGAGTGGGGTTCGAGAGCGGCTTTGACGGCAACTGGCACAACCTCGACTGGTTCCTGGCATACAGTTACATCCAGGCGACGTTCGAGACGCCGTTCGAGGCTTTGAGCCCCAATCACCCGTTTGCAGGCGATGAAGGCACCATCCAGGTCCAGGCCGATGACCGCATCCCCGGGGTTCCCGACCATCATCTGAAATTCGGAGGCGAATACCTGTTCAATGAAAGCTTCAGTGTTGGCGTGGACGTTCTCTATAACGGCGGGCAGCACGTGCGGGGCGACGAATCGAATCAACTTGAAAAGACTGGCGCATTTGCCGTCTTGAACCTGCGCGGGCAATACCGCCTGAACGACCATCTTGTTTTCTTTGCCGCGGTCAACAATGTCCTCGACGCGGAATATGAAACGTTCGGACTGATAGGCGAAGAACCAGGCGAAGTGGACGTGCCGGCTTTCTCTGGATTCGCCAACCCCCGCTTCCTCGGACCGGGCGCCCCCCGCGCCGGGTTCGTCGGAATGAAGCTCAGCCTCTGACGGAAACCTGTAGAAAAAACCAGCGAATTTCCGACAGGTTATTGACATGCCGGGGTCGAGGCGCATTATTGCCTGACTGCTGATGCTTGTGTTAGCCGATGCTAGCCTTCAACGCATCGACTGCAAGCAAACCTGACAGGGTACATTGCTGAACGATTGCGTAGCGCCGTATGGCTTTACGAGACTCTTTTTAGCGAAGGCGGACCCTCGGGAATTGCAGATTCAACAACCGTGCGCCTTGAAACAGGGGTATCACCATGACGAATCGAGCAGAGAAGCATAATCACATTACGACTTTCCCGGCTGTTGCGGCTCTTTTGTTGCCCACCTTCAGCGCGCAGGCGTTCGAGTCGATGCAGATGGGCGACTGGGACATCCAGATCACCGGCAACATCAACGCGTTCCTGACCAATACGGAGTGCGATCCCGGTGCCGGCCCGGTGGCGGGCGGCCTGGCCTGCGGCTCGAACGGGGTGGACCGTGATCTCGGCAACATCCGGACCGGACTGTTGCCGGCCTTTTTCAGTTTTCACGGAACGCAGGAAGCCGACAACCTGACGACTGAAGTCATGATCGGGTTTCAGCCGGGTGTCGACGGCGGCAACCAGGGTGGTATTACTGGCAGCCCGCTCGACGGCGGCCTGGGTCTGAACTCCGAAAACCTGCGCCAGGTGTTCGTTCAGTTCGGCTCGGATTGGGGAAAAATCAAGTTGGGCAGGGACCTTGGCCTGTTCGGATCCGATGCCATCCTCTCCGACATGACGCTGTTGGGCGTCGGTACCGTCTCCGATCTCACGTCGGGCGGCGGCAACACGTCGCTCGGCCGCATCGGTGTCGGCTACATGTATGCAGACTGGAAAGGCCAGATCCAGTATTCGTCGCCGAGTTGGAACGGCCTGTCGTTCAACGTGGCGCTCGTCGATCCCTGGGGCCTCGTCAACCTGTCCGGGTTGAGCCACAACGCCGGATCGTTTGCCCAGCAAGGCGATACCTATGGCATCGAAGGCAAGGTTGCCTACGAATGGGAGGGCACGGCAGATGAAGACCTGAAGGGCAAGGTCTGGGCGAGCTTCATCAACCAGTCGCTCGACAGCGCGACTTTCGGCAGCGAGGACGCCACGGGTTTCGACCTGGGCGGCAAGGTCGCGCTGGCCGGCTTCGAGGTAGTCGCCTATTACTATACCGGCGAGGGGATCGGTACCACGGATTTCCTGTTCGATGCCGTCGATCTCGGCGCCAACACGCGGGACTCCGACGGGGGATATCTGCAGGTGACCTATGCGTTGCCAACGGCCGGAACGAAGATTGGCGTGAGTTACGGTGAAAGCAATCTCGATCTCGGTCCTGCCGATCCTGTTACCTCCGCGCTGGTGGAGACCAACGAATCGATAGTGTTTGGCGTCTATCACCCGCTGACCGAATCGCTCAACCTCGTGTTCGAATACACCAACACGGAAGCGACGGCGCACAACGGCAGCGACGCCGAGGAAAGCAGCATCGCAATCGGCGCGATTATTTTCTATTGAGCATGCGGCCTGGTGAGCGCACGGAAGCGCGCATCCTTGCCGGGGATGTGCTGAATCGTTTGGCGGCCGGCGCGCAGTGGGCGCGCGCGGCCCTTGCGCTCTGTGTGGTCGGTGCGGCGGCGGGGCTTTTCGGTCCTTCGGCTCACGCCGAGTCGAACGCCGTCATCTGGGAGGGTGAAGACCAGTCGGTCGTTCTCGCACCCCAGGACGACGAGACGGCTCCGCCGAACGATCATCCCGTAACCGTTGCCGCCTCGGACATCGAAAGGATGCTCGCAAGCCTTCGCCTGAAATATACCGACCAGGAAACCCCGCTTCCCGTGTTCACTGACGAGCAGGTCGAGATTCTCGGCGAAGCGTTCGCCACCGGGTTGAAGGAGGCAGCGCCGTCGCAGGACATCAAATTCTCGATCATCGGCGCGCACCGTCTCTCGCCGGACGCGTTCGCCCGCCGTAACCGGGTGACGGCTGGACGCGTCTTTGTCCGGGAGGGCAAGTTGAACCTCATTTTCGGCGAACTCCAGAGCCCGTATCGCAAGAAGAACATCTACGGCCGCCTCGACCAGGATTTCTACCCGCGTGAGTACGGCAGCCGCACGGTTCCGGCGGAACAGGAATCGATCCTGGTCGCGAGCACAGGGACCAGCCTGCGTGACGATGCGAACGGACCCCGGTACGACTGGGTGGTTTTCGATCCGGACATGGCCGGCGCGCTGCCTTCACCCGACTCGTCGCCCACGGAAGCGACGGAGCCCGAAGCATCCGGGCGCGACACTATCGAACAGCGCCTCGAAACCTTGAAGCGCCTGCGGGAAAAGGGCCTGGTCTCCGAGGAAGCCTATCGCGAAAAGGTCGACGAAATCCTCGAAGAGTTGTAGCTGCGCAATAGCAGGGCCCTGTCGGATACGCTACTGATCGAATCGATCCAGTTCGCGCGAGTCGAGCTTGCCGTCGTCATTGCGGTCAAACTGGTCCCAGTTGTCGGAAAGCTGGGCTTCGGCCTGCGCTTCCTGCTGCGAAATCTCGCCATCGCCGTCCTTGTCCAACTGCTTGAAGAGGTCGCCCTTGACCTCGCGGGTGGCTTGCTCCTGGTGGGGCGTGGCCGGTATTCCGTGCCGGCTCTCCTGTTCTTCAGGTGTTTCCGTCTGCTGCGCGACGCCGGTCCCTTGAACGGACAACAGGCCGAGAGCAATCAGAGTGGTCATGGTTTTCATCGGTGCTTCTCCTGGGTCGATCAGTGGTGTGAAAACCCCATGAACCCCCTGAAAACTCCGGCAATCATCGTGCCAGCGCCGACGCGATGAGGGGGTTTCGCAGCGGTAGCGGTTGCAACGAGGCTTGTTTCACCCGGCATTTGTAAAAAATGCAAGGAGCGCGCGCCGCAAATGAACGCGAGGTTATGGTCGTGGTCTGAAGGAGCAGGGGCCAGTCGAGCTGAAAAAGGAGATTGTCATGGAGTTCAGGGCCGCCCGTTTTCTGCCGTTCGCCACCGCGCTGGTCCTCTTATCCGCCAACACGTTGCCGCAGGACGAGAGCGATACGAGTGACGGCAAGTTGGCGTTCAACAGTTCCTGCCGGACTTGCCATTCAATGAACGAGGGCGACAACCGGCTCGGCCCGAGCCTGCACAACGTCGTCGGCCGCAAGGCGGGATCGGAGGAATACGGCTACTCACCGGCGATGAAGGCATCGGGCATCGTGTGGGATGCCGAAACTCTCGATCGGTTCATCCAGAACCCGGAGTCCGTCGTTTCCGGCCACAACATGAAGCCCTTTGGCGGCATCAGCGATGCCGCGACTCGCGAGAGTATCGTCAGCTATCTGAGCAGCGAGAGCGCCGAAGGTACTGCTACGGACGAATGACGGATCGCGCGCCGCGCATTCATGCTGCCGGTTCGCTCATCCAGTGCCGTTTCGCGACGGGTCGCATCAGGGCATTGCAGACCAGTGCGATGGCCAGCAGGGCGGCCATCAGGTACATGGTCGTGTTGTACAGGCTGCTCGTGGGATCGACCGTTCCGGGCGGAGCAATGGTCATGAGCTTGGCGATCGTCACCGTATTTTGCGCGAGCAGCAGATCGAGCTGCTCGATGCCAGCACCGAACGTTCGTTCAAATACCAGCGGATCGATCTTCGCCACGAGTTCACTAACCGAGCTGCGTATCGAGTGCTCGCGAAGCGAAGTGATCGCCCACGGTCCGAGCACACCCGCAGTGCTCCAGGCGGTGAGCAGCCGGCCGTGAATCCCTCCGACGTAGCGTGTACCGAACACATCCGCCAGGTAAGCGGGAATCGTGGCAAAACCGCCGCCGTACATCGTGAAGATGATCATGGTCGCCGCATAAAAGTACACCAGCCAGACGACCGATGCCGAGACGCTGGCCTGCTGTGCGATGTAGGGAATCGACAGATAGAGCACGATACCCAGCGCGAAGAATATCCAGTAGGTATTGCGTCGACCCAGGTAGTCGGACGCGCTCGCCCAGAAGAAGCGGCCGAGCATGTTGAAGACGCTGATCATCATGACGTAGGTGGCGGCGAATGCACCGTCGACTATATGGGGCTGCGTCGTGCCGAAGATCTCGAACATCATGGTCCTGGCGACACCGAGCACACCGATGCCCGCCGTCACATTGAAGCAGAGCACGATCCAGAGCTGGTAGAACTGCGGCGTCTTCAGCGCCTCGTTGATGTGCACGTTGCTGGAAGTGATCATCTTTTTTTCGCGGCGGCTCGCATCGGGAGGCGTCCATCCCGTCGGCTTCCAGCCCGGTGCCGGCAGTCGATACGAGAACGCTGCAGCCACCATGACGACGAAATAGATCAGGCCGAGTGTGAAAAAAGTCTGCGCAACCCCGACCGTACCGGTCCCCGTCAGGTAGACGCCGGGTGGACCGGCGACGATCATTTGCTCGATCTCATTGGCGCTGACCACGACCACTTCGCGCAGTTGGCCAGCGATTCTGGCGAAGCGAACGCCGCCTTCCGTCACCAGCTCGAGCTGATCGGGCGTGCCGAGATACTCCGGCGCGCGGTAAAACAGCTTCAGCAGGGACTCCTTCGCCGGCGCGCCGATGATCGCGCCGCCGCCGAATCCCATGATGGCCATGCCGGCCGCCATGCCGCGCCGGTCCGGGAACCAGCGAATCAGCGTGCTGACCGGCGACACATACCCGAGCCCGAGGCCACAACCGCCGATCACTCCGTAGCCCAGGTAGACCAGCCACAGTTCGTGAATCAGGATGCCGAATCCGCCGACGAGGTAACCGCCGCCCCATAAACAGGCCGCGACCACGCCGACCTTGCGGGGGCCGACTTCCTCCAGCCACTTGCCCGCGAACGCGGCCGACAGGCCGAGGAACACGATCGCAACGGTAAATATCCAGACGACGCTGCTGAGCGACCAGTCGCCGGCGGCGGAGGTGGCCACGCCCTCGGTCCTGACCAGCGCCGGATTGTAGATGCTCCAGGCGTAGACGGACCCGATGCAGAGGTGGATGGCCACGGAAGCAGGCGGCACGAGCCAGCGGTTGAATGCCGGTCCGGCAACGATGCGTTCCCGGGCGAGAAGTCCGGCCATCTAGGGTTCCTTCCCGTTAGCGGCTCGGCGCCGGCGGCGATTCAGCGGCCTCATCATTCCATAACGGTGAGCGACAGCCGATCCACGCCCGTGTTGCCCGATAACGGATCGTACGCATACACGGTGATGTCGTAGACGCCGGGCAGCTCGAGCGGGAACGCGCCGGCGAAATCACTGGCGGTGTCGGCATAACGCAGCGGATAGCGGCCTATCGGAGTTTCACCGCGTTTCACCAGCGCAGCCACTTCGTAACTGTCGGCGTCCCAGTAAGAGCCCGGCTTGACCGGGCAGCCGCACATTGGAAAGACCTCCGCTTCCACAGTCACGCCGGCACGGGCCTCGGACCGGCTGACAGTGGTCGCGGCAAGATTGCCCTGAACGAAAAACCCGGCCAGCTCGATGACCCACCCGTCGCCGCCCGTCAGGTGCCGGCCCGGCACGACCCACTGCGTCATGGACGTTTTCGTCGCGCTCTCGCGCCGCTGCAGGGGTCCGAACACCGTGACCTGCACGTAGCGGGGCTCGTCGAGTTCGAGCGTGGCGCTGAAATGGGCGTCCGTTTGCCCGGCGAATGGCTCGCCGCGCGTGCGCGCAAGGTCCATGATCCGCTTCGCGTCGCCGGCCTGGCCCTCGGTGACTCCCTGCGCGAGCACTTCTTCGCTCACGGCATCGGTGATGGTGACCTGCGCACCCGCGACAAGATCGCCCACGAACATCGCACTGCGCGCGATGACGCGCACCGTGATATCAGTGGGTTCGGCGATGACATTGCCCGGCATTGCCAGTGCAGACAACATCAGGCCGGCCGCCAGCCGGGCAATCACAGTGGCGAGGCGCTTCCGCATCCGAGGGTCAGCTTCCGGTCAAAACGTCACCACCGAACGTATGCTCTTGCCCTCATGCATCAGGTCGAAGGCGCGGTTGATCTCCTCGATGGGCATCGTATGCGTGACCATCTCATCCACTTTCAGCCTGCCTGCAAGATACTCGTCGACGAGGCCGGGCAGTTGCGACCGGCCTTTGACGCCACCGAATGCCGTGCCGCGCCAGACGCGCCCGGTCACGAGCTGAAACGGTCGAGTGCAGATTTCCTTGCCCGCCCCCGCCACGCCGATGATCGTCGACTCGCCCCAGCCCTTGTGACAGCATTCGAGGGCCGCGCGCATCAGGTTCACGTTGCCGACGCACTCGAAGGAGTAGTCGACACCGCCGCCAGTCAAGTCGACGATGACGTCCTGAATGGGTCCGTCATGGTCTTTGGGATTGACGCATTCGGTGGCACCCATCGCCTCGGCCATGGGAAATTTGCCCGGATTCACATCGATGCCGATGATCCTCCCCGCCTTGGCCATGAGGGCGCCCTGGATGACGCTCAGGCCGATTCCGCCCAACCCGAACACCGCCACCGTAGAGCCCGGCTCGACCTTTGCCGTATTGAGCACCGCGCCAACCCCTGTAGTGATGCCGCATCCCAGCAAACACACTTTGTCCAGGGGCGCTTTTTTGCTGATTTTTGCCACGGCGATCTCGGGCAGCACCGTATATTCTGAAAACGTCGATGTGCCCATGTAGTGATGAATCATTTTGCCGTTCCGGGAAAATCGGGAACTGCCGTCCGGCATGACTCCTTTGCCCTGGGTGGCACGGATCGCCTGACACAAATTGGTTTTTCCCGAAGTGCAGAAGCTGCATTTGCCGCACTCGGGTGTGTAGAGTGGAATGACATGATCGCCGGCGCGCAGCCCCATTACTCCGGCACCGACTTCCTCAACGATCGCGCCGCCTTCGTGGCCGAGAATCGCGGGAAACAATCCCTCCGGATCTTCGCCGGACAAGGTATATGCATCGGTGTGACAGACACCGCTGGCTACAACCCGCAGCAGAACTTCGCCTTTCTTCGGCGCGGCTACATCGACGGTCTCAATAGAGAGTGGCTTGCCAGCCTCCCACGCAACAGCAGCTCGTGATTGCATGTTTCACCTTCTTCATTCCAGGGCGTTCTTTCCGAGGTGCACGCATTTCGAGTATAGCACCGGACGTTCCGCCTGCCGGTACGCGGCGTCCGCTCGCCGCAGGTTGCAGCAGGCGTTATCATGCCCGCAGGCGCTCCGGGTAAACAGTCATGTCCGCCGGCAATCGATGGCAACTGCAATGGGTTGCTCCATTCACGATACTGATCGGGTCGATCATGATCTGGCTTGCCGACTTCCGGCCCGCACTGGCCTCGTCCGGAGCGGCCGACTTCCAGGAGATCGCCGACGGCGTCTACGTACGCGCGGGCCGCACTGCCTTGCTGTTCGACGCAGACAACGTCGCGAACACCGGATTCATTATCGGCACGCGCTGTGTTGCGGTGATCGATACTGGCGGGAGCGTCGCGGAAGGCCGGGCAATCGATGATGCGATCCGGAAGTTGACGGAACTGCCGGTTTGTTTCGTCATCAACACTCACGTTCATCCTGATCATATCCTGGGGAACAAGGCGTTCGACCGGGAGAATGTAACCTTTGCCGGACACGCGAAGTTGCCGAGAGCAATGGCGCTGCGGGGCGATACCTACCTGGAGCGCGCCGCCGAACACTCCGGCGAAGCCGCGGATGCCTCGCAGATCGTCCTGCCGGAACGGACTGTCGAGGGCGAGGTCCAACTGGATCTCGGAGCCCGGATTCTGATTTTGCGCGCCCATGCCACGGCGCACACGGACAACGACCTGACTGTCTTTGACGAGCGCACAGCCACGCTGTTTCTCGGCGACCTGGCGTTTCTCGAGCATCTGCCGGTGCTGGATGGCAGCATTAACGGATGGCTCGGTGAACTCGATACGCTCATGCGCAGGAAGGCGGAGCGGGTCGTACCCGGCCATGGCCCGACTCATGCCGGATGGCCGGCAGCCGGCGAGCCGACGGTCGACTATCTGCGCGACCTGCGCGCGGCGACTCTTGAGTGGATTGCCAACGGCGGCGAGCTCGGCGAGGCGCAGGAAGCGATCAAAGTGAACCACCCCGAGCGCTGGCGGTTGGTCGAGGAATATCACAAGCGCAACATCGGCGCGGCGTTCGCGGAACTGGAATGGGAGGATTGACGACATGAACACGCGAATACAGCGGGCCACAGGGGCCGGGTCTTGCTTCATGACGCTCCTCGCCCTGGTGTTCTTTACGGGCGACGCGAACGCGACGACGGTCGAGGAAGACATGGCGTGGACCGGGGGTCTGCGAGATGCCTTTTTTGCGGACCGGGAAATCCTGTCGGACGACGTGATCACACTGGAGGCCCCGGAACGGGCGGAGAACGCGGCCATCGTGCCGATTTCCATCACGGCCGGTATCCCGCAGACCGAGGAGCGCTACATCCGGACGATCTGGCTCTTCGTGGACAAGAACCCGGGGCCGCTGGTCGCAAAGTTTCACTTCACGCCGGCAAGCGGCCGGGCAGATCTGGGCCTGCGGCTGCGCGTCGATGCCTACAGCCCGGTGCGTGCGATTGCCGAGACCAACGATGGAGAACTGCATATGAGCCGGCGGTTCGTCAAGGCGAGCGGCGGCTGTTCCGCACCGGCGTCGTCGGACCCCGATGCAGCCCTGGAACAGCTCGGCAAGATGAAATTCCTGGTTCGCCAGGACGAACGAGACCGATCCACGCTGGCGCAGCTCATGATTCGCCATCCGAACCGAAGCGGCCTGCAGATGAACCAGGTCACCCGCCTGTATGCGCCGGCAGAGTTCGTCAAGCAGGTGAAGGTGAGTTTCGACGGGGAGGAGATTTTCCAGGCCGAAACGAGCTTCGCCGTGAGCGAGAATCCCAGCTTTCGCTTCTACTTCGCGCCGCAGCGTGAAGGCGAAGTCATTGCCGAGGTGATCGACACCGAAGGCCGGCAGTTCATCGAAAGGTACGACGTGTCGCCGGTGACCGGCAAAGTCGCCGTAAAGCCTTAGACGGTTCGATGGCGGGCCGGATGCTCCAGTCCAAGCGCTGCCGCGGACCCTTGCTGCTGTCGTTTTTCCTGTTGTCGTGGACTGGCGCAGATTCGGCCCCGGCGCAGTCAGCCGCGGACGAGCCGCCGGCGCCGGGCACCTACATCTGGGTCGGCGACCACCGGCTGCATCTCGATTGCCGGGGTTCGGGATCGCCGACGGTCGTATTCGATTCAGGTCTCGGCGGCAGTTCGCTCGACTGGACCCTCGTGCAGCCCGAGGTGGCATCGTTCACGCGTGCCTGCGCTTACGACCGTGCCGGCTATGCATGGAGCGATCCCGGCCCGCTGCCTCGCGACTCGGAGCACATCGTGAGCGAGCTGGAGCAGCTTCTCGGCAACGGCAGCGTCGCCGCTCCCTATGTATTGGTCGGTCATTCTTTCGGGGGGTTGATCGTCCAGCGCTTTGCGCGACAGCATCCGCAAAAAATCGCCGGGCTGGTACTGGTCGACGCCACCCATGAAGACCAGTTTCGCCGCCTGGAGGAGGCGGTGACGCCGTCCGGCCACGCCTATCGATGGTCGCTCCGGACGGTGCTCGATTCATACAACGCTCCCGAGGGCTTACCGGAGGACGTCAGGCTGCTGGCGGGCGCGTTCGCCGCCAGGGCCCAGTCGATTGTCGTGGTCCGCAGCGAATTGAACTTTCTGCGCAACGGCACCCGCGCGGCAGCGGCAGGCGACCTGCCCGATGTGCCTGTTATCGTGATCTCGCATCGCGTGATGACTCCCGCCACATCCGCCCGGAAGGGAAGAATGGCGGAAATGTGGATGGAGATGCAGCTGGAACTGGCTGCACGTGCTCGGCGGTCAACGCATGTGATTGCTGCTACTGACGACCATTATGTCCACATCCGTGAACCGGAAACCGTCATCGAGGCTGTACGGGCCGTCGTGGAGCAGCACCGCCGCGAAGAGGACGAGGGAGCCACCGGTCCGGTTGTTCACCGGTAATGGCGCGAGTTCGCAAGAGCTGCGATCCGAAAATAGACATAAGGCAAAGCAGGCAGAGCGCAGCCGGAAGCCAGGCGACGTTCGTCACGACGGACTGCTGCCGTGCATATCGCGGGTCGAGCAGTGCGCGAGCAAATGCCTCGTCCGTCGTCGCGCGCAGATAGTCGAGCCCGGTCTCCGCGGCAAGTTGCTGCAGATAGCGCTCCCGCAGCGAGGACAGATGCTCCGAACCGCGAGCGATGCGGTCTTGCACGTCGCTGCTGTCGATACCCGCCATTGCCTCGTTGCCTTGCGTCGAGGGGCGCCCGACACTGTACCGGTCCACCTGCATCACCTCGTCTTGCGCCCAGTAGCCGACCACCTGGTCATCTTCATCGAGGTGGGGGATGGGTACCGGCTCCGATCCGCCAATGCCGGCGATCAGTCCCCCTGCTGCGCCGGCCTGGCCGCGAAATTTCGGTCTCAGTGCCGGATGGACCGGCGGCGCCTCGTGGCCGTCGGTCATGAAGACGAGATGCGTCTCTCCGCGGGCACCGCCTTCTTCGGCCAACGCTGCAAGCGTCGTGACCGTCTCGATGCCTGAATAAAGTCCTTTTGCGACCTCGCTGAGCTCGGCCCAGGCCATGCGCCAGTCAATTTCGTCGATCATCGTCGAGATGACAAGATGGTTGTCGCATATCTCGACGGGCGCAAACAACAGGAATGTGCGATGTTCGGTGAACACACCGAGGCCCGCCGTGGAGCCGCAGGGCAGTTCTTCCAGCGCCTTACGCACGAGCTGTTTGCCGAAAGCAAGGCGCCTTTGCCTGGCGCCGGCCGGTCCCGCGTCGGCCACGTTCATGCTCCCCGTGATATCCAGGACAAACACGAAGTCGTAGGTGTTTCGCGGAAAATTCATTGCCGGGTTGCAGAGCGTTATCAACAGCAACAGGCAGGCAAACAGCATCGGTAACAACCGCTTTCCCGGCGCAGTCAGCCGTTTGACGAATGCTTGCGCGAGCGGTTTCACAATTGTTTTCACGGCAGCGGCTTGCGTGCCTGAATACCCGCTGCGGAGCGGGGATTGTGCTCCGGGTTATGCTCTTCTTCGACTTCCTCCGGTTCCGTCTCGGGAGCGATCCGGAGCGCAAGCTCCAGGTTGTATTTGGCGGGCCAGCTTTGGCTGTCTTCGCGCAACAGTTCGCGGTAGTACTCCTTGGCAAGCTCGACAAACGGTAGCGCGAGATCGGCAGCGTCGTTGTCACGGTACTGCAGCGCGCGACGCAAATACAGATTGGCCAGGTTGTACTGGATGTCGGCTCGCATGCGATGGCCGTCCGGAGCGTCGATTGCGGCATAGGCTTCGAGTGCGGCCTCGAATTCCCCGTTCTGCTGCAATGCATAGGCGCGAGCGAAGCGCAGAAGTGGATGATCGGCATCCTCGTCGTCGCCCGCTTCGACCTGCACCAGCGCGCGATTCAGTTGCGAGGCACGCAACAAATGGTAACCGTCATAGAACGTCGCAGCGGCGAGACCGACGATCAACCAGATGATCAGCTTGTCGGCCGCTCGCCAACCCATCTTTGCTTCTCCATGAGTTCCACAGCGACCAATACCGACAAGAGCGCCAGGCCGAGTGAGTAAAAGACTCCTGCTACGTGCTTGCGCGGCACCAGGTCGAACGAGCGAATGGGCAGGCTCTGCAGCCGATTGACCTCCGCGATGGCAGTCGCAAGCGCATCAGGATCTTCCGCGTCAAAAAGCCGATAGGGCGTTTCAAGCGTGTTGAAAAAAGCGTGCAGTGTGCGCGCCGGAGCTGTCTCATCTGCCTGGTTTTGAAGTGAAGTCCCGATCGCCGGACTGTTGCGCGAGCTGATGTAGATCCAATACAGCGCTACGCGATTCTGCTTCAACAGGTTGGCGATCTGCTTGCGCGTTGCCAGGTCCAGCCGGGCCCCACCATCGGAAATGAGCAGCACGAGGCGGGAGCCGGTGTACGGTTGATCATCGAAAAGCTTTGCCGCAGCGATGATGCCGTTGCCCACGTCGGTGTCGGTGAGCCCCCGGCCCACGTTGCCGGCCGTGATCGCTGCCTGAATGGGATCGTACTTGTCCGTGAGCGGCAATACCTGGATGGGCTGCGTGCTGAATACCAACATCGCGTACTGGTCATTGCGCCGTGCCGCCACGAACTCCGAAAGTACACGCCGGGCAATGGTGCCCTTCGAGTCGGCGTTGCGCGTATCGAGGGGGTTGTCAAACGGTTGGCCGCCGAACGGCTGATCCATGCTGCGGCTTCGATCCAGCAGCAGGATGATCTGTGCGCCCTCGCCGATGTGCTCCACCTGCGTCGCCGGCAGGAACGGGTGGCTCAGTCCGAGCAGCAGCGAGGCGATCGTTCCTGCGGAGATGATCCGCAGCCCGACCTCCAGCGCACGGGCGGTTCGGTCCGCCGGGATCAGCAGAAGCGTCGAGTAGCGAATGGTAGCGCCCGGGCCGGCGAGCAAAGGCACCAGGCAAAGCGGCAACAGAAGAAGCACCCACGGATGGTCAATTTCCAGGTTCATTGAGCCCCCTGACGATTGACTCTGGCGCTTGAGCTTCAAACGATTGCCGTTCGATTCTGCTGCAGAGCTGGCACAGCCGCAGCAATGCGGGAGAGGCGCTCCCGGACGGCGCGTCAGCAGTCGCGCTGGCAAAAAACACTCTGCCAGACGCGGCGAATAGCTGGTCGAAATCGTTGCGCAAACCGGCAAACTCGGGATGCGCCGCAAGGAAATCGTCCAGGTTATGCGCAAATATCGCGCGCCCTGCCGTCCTGTTGACGGCCTCATGGACGATTTTCAACCTCGCTGCAAATTCCGCGGCCGCGCCTGATGCAGGCCGCAATCGCTTCAATTCACGAACGGCCCTGGCAAAAGGCAGGTTTACACGTGCAATGAATGCCCTGAAACCGCGTCGCCAGATTGCGAGCAGCAGCAGGGCAATCAAAGCCGCGCTGGTCCATGTGAGGCGAGTCTGCCGCGCCTGGACAGGCAGCGGAGCCGGCGGACGATCCTGCTGCAGCGCTGAGCCTGACAACCGGTCCGCGCCAAGGGCGGACGTGACAGGCGCAACGGTCACCTCAAGTGCCGGTACCAGGGTCGTCAGGGCTTGCGTCTCCCCGAGTAACCGGAGGTTCTGCTGGGGTATCGTGACGGTTTGCAGCGTCCGCGGTGCATTGAAAATCTGGTAGGTCAGAACGAGGCGATACCGCTGGCCGTTCTCGAGCGCCTCGACCTCGACCTCCGGTGCAGCAAGTTCCAGCCACCGGTCCAGCCGTCCCGCTCTCGGCAGGCTGGCTTCATCGAGACGATAGCCGGACCGCACGCTCAAAAGTACCTCGCGGCGAACCTTGTCGCCGACGACGTAGCCGAAGGTGCGTGGTTCGATCATGTAATTCGCGAGAATCGCCTGCGCCTGCGACAGGGCCGGCCAGGCCAGCAGGGCCAGAAAGAACGCTGCGCGGGTAAGGCCGTGGCAGCGGAAGGAGCCTGGGCGATCTCTCATCGAAAGCAGCGCGAACTCCCGGGACAGCAATGGCGTGTCAGCCGAAAAAATACCGGGTGACCGCGTCTGCCTCGAACCGATCCCTGAGAATGAGCGGCGTCAGTCCAAAGCGCGCGCAACAGTCTGTCAGTGCCTGCGCGCGGGAGGCCACCGATTCCTGCAGGCGACGCGCCAGCGCCGGCCGCAGCAACAGCATACGCTCCGCGCCGGTCTCCGGATCGAATATTCGCGCGATGCCGAAACGCGGGGCTATGCCCTCAGCACTGTCCCACAGTACGACCGGCACCACGGTATGCAGGGCCAGTTCAGCCAGCAAGCTGGCCAGCATATCCATTGAAAAATGAAAGTCCGAGACCAGGAAAACCAGTGACCGGGACGGGGGCGTTTGTGCGACAGCCTTGAACAAACCCAGTGCATTTCGACCGGACGGCTCCAACTTACGCAATTTTGCCGTGATCAAAGCCCCGGCCGCCTTGCTCCGCGTCAGCGGCAGGACCAGCTCTTCGCGAATGTCACTGTCGCACCCGGTGAACGCGATCGGGTCTCCGCTCTGCGTGGCGGAAAGGGCCAGTGATTCGGTGAAATCGGCCAGCAGGTCCATTTTCCTGCAGCGGCCGGAGAAAGCCATCGATGCGGATACGTCGGCAAGGACCCGCACAGGCACCGCGCCTCGCTGCGTGTAAACCCGCACCATCACCCGGTGGAACGGATCGCGCAAACTGGCGGCGATATCGAAGCGGCGCGGATCGGGGGCTGCCAGCAGGCTCGCATGCCCCCGAAACTCCATGCCCCCGCCGCGCTGGGTGCCCGGGTGGGCCCCGGGCAGAACTCCGCGCGTGCGCGTCGGAAGGCGGTAGTGAAAAGTTTCGACGCTCCTCGGCGGGTCCTGCCGCGGGCGCACAGCAGAAGCGGCCGCCGCGCCCGAATGGGGCTCCCGCCCGGGATTTCTCACGGCGCCGCCACCGTGTTCAGCACCTGGTCGAGGAATTCTCCGATGAGCTCCGAACGGCGCAATTCGTAGACCGGCCGCAGGAAGACGCGATGACCGACCGTTGCATGGAACACCTGGTGAATGTCTTCCGGGGCGGTAAAAGCGCGACCGTTCAGCCAGGCCGCTACGCGTGACGCCCGGAGGAGCATGCTCATCCCGCGCGGACTCACGCCCGACTGGATCAACTGCCCAACGTCGACGTCGCTCATCCGCACGCCGAAAGCTCGAGGCGTCGATGTCGCGCGGCACAGGTCCAGAGCGTAAGTTTGCAGGACGGGCGTGGTCTGGACGTGCTTCTGCACCCGCTCGGCGACGTCGTTGAGCTGTTCGAAATCCAACATGGCTGGCGGCAACCGCCCCAGCAACCTGTCCACGTTATGGAACCGCGTTTCGATCATGAGCGCGCGCTGCAGTTCGGGGTCCGAAGGCGCCTTGATCTCGATCTCCATGAGAAAACGATCCCGCGCCGCGGCAGGAATTTCGAAGGTTTCCTCCTTTTCGACACGATTCCTGTCGGCAAAGACCTGCAGATGTGGAAAATAATACTGACGGTCGAATGCCGTCACACTGCGCTCGGCCATCACCCGCAGCAGCAGTGAATGCATCTGCGGGCGCGCCCGGTTGACTTCGTTGAAAAAGAAAGTCGAGAGCGCCTCGCCGTGTTTCAACAGCGGTCCGGGCGCCACTTTTGGCTTGCCCTGCTGATCGACATAGGTGTAATAGATCAGGTCGCTCGGCATCAGATCGATGGTGCCCTCGATCCGTTCGTAGCCGCCGCCGATGACGCGGGCCACGCTGCGCAGGAGGGTGGTCTTGCCGACCCCCACGTCGCCCTCGAGCAGAACGTGCCCGCGTCCGAAAACGGCAATATTCAGCAGCCGGACTGCGGACTCCTGCCCCAGGACGATTGCGTTGATCTCGGCTTCGAGCCTCAGGGCGGCGGCCCGCCAGGCATCAAGGTCCTGATCGGAGCTTGCGACCGGGTACGAACTTGGCGGGTTTTCGGGCAACAGGCCCCTCGCGGATAAACTGGCGGAAATTCTAGGCGATCTGGCCCGGGGCGTCCACGAGCCCCGGGGAGCGCGGGGCTTGTGGCGGCGACAACCTCTGCTATCATGACATGGACGGAAGAACGCTTTCAGCGGACTAACGAAATGCGAACGAATTCTGGTGTGACGCCGGCCCTCAGGCTCGTGGCTGTCGCTGCGTTCGCAACTGCCTGCGCAAATGCAAATGCGGCCCCAAACGATTTCCCGACGCTGGCGCGTGTCGAGTATGTGCTGCGCTGCATGGACTATCACGGCGGGCAGGTCTACGAAAATATGTACTCCTGTGTTTGCAGCATCGACAGGATCGCCACCGAATTCAGCTATAACGAGTTTGTGAAAGCGGAAGTTCTTGCCCAGTTGCGTACGACTCCCGGTGAACGAGGCGCCTTGTTTCGTGAGGGCGGTCAAGAGCTCGTCGTGAAGTATCTCGAGGTCACCGAAGCAGCAGAAAAATCCTGTTTCGGTTCTCCCGGTCCGACGTAACGGGAAAAATTAAAGTTGGTGTGCTCGCAGCGGCAATGCGAAGTTGCTGCGGTCACCTCGTCGATAACACGTCGACAACAAATGAGGAGAGGAACATGAAGAGACGTTTACTGATCACCGTCGGCCTTGCAGCCGCGCTTCTGGCGCCGGCGTTGTCGACGGCGAATCCAGAGCTGATCAAGCTAATGAGCGATCCCGACAACTGGGCGATATGGGGCGGCAACTACGGGGGGCAACGTTACAGCGAACTCGATGAGATCAACGCAGGAAACGTAGGCGACCTGCAGGTGGCCTGGACGTTCTCGACCGGTGTGCTGCGCGGTCATGAAGGCGGTCCGCTGGTCATCGGAGATACGCTGTACATACACACGCCGTTCCCCAACAAGGTATTCGCCATCAATCAGGAAGACCAGAGCATCATCTGGCGATACGAACCTGTACAGGATGCGGAAGAAACGATCCCGGTGATGTGTTGTGATACCGTCGCACGCGGCCTCGCCTATGCTGACGGCAAGATATTCCTGCAACAGGCGGACACGACTCTCGTGGCACTGGATGCCAAGACCGGCAAGGAAATCTGGAAGGTCAAGAATGGTGATCCGAAGAAAGGCGAAACCAATACCAACGCTCCGGTCGTCGTCAAAGACAAAGTAATAACCGGCATCAGCGGCGGGGAGTTCGGCGTGCGTGGTTTCGTCGTCGCCTACAATATCAGCGATGGCTCGATGGCCTGGAAGGGCTATAGCGTCGGGCCGGACGAAGACACGCTGATCGATCCGCGAAGGACCACCCATCTGGGCGAACCGGTGGGGGAGAATTCCAGTATCGACACCTGGGAAGGTGACCAGTGGAAGATCGGCGGCGGCACCACCTGGGGCTGGTATTCCTATGATCCGGAAACGAACCTGCTCTACTACGGCTCGGGCAACCCCGGCACATGGAATCCGGTGGTACGGCCCGGCGACAACCGCTGGTCGATGACCATCTTTGCCCGCGATCTCGATACGGGCAAGGTCAAGTGGTTGTATCAGATGACGCCTCACGACGAGTGGGATTTCGATGGCGTCAATGAAATGATTCTCGCCGACCTGGAAATAGACGGCAAGACTCGCAAGGCGCTGGTGCATTTCGACCGCAACGGATTCGGCTACACACTGGATCGGGTAACCGGTGAATTGCTGGTCGCGGAAAAATACGACCCGGCCGTTAATTGGGCCACCCACGTCGACATGGAGACCGGTCGGCCTGAGGTCGTGGCAGAGTACAGCACGCACCAGAATGGCGAAGACACCAATACCGAAAACGTTTGTCCGGCTGCGTTGGGCAGCAAGGATCAGCAGCCTGCCGCTTTTTCACCGAAGACCAACCTGTTCTATGTACCCACCAATCACGTGTGCATGGATTACGAGCCGTTTGAAGTGGAATACGTTGCAGGCCAGCCCTACGTAGGTGCCACGCTGAGCATGTTCCCTGCGGGGCAGGTGACCGGCGACGGCAGCACCAATCTCGGCAACTTCATTGCCTGGGACGCCTCGAAGGGCGAAATCGTCTGGTCACTGCCGGAGCCGTTCTCCGTCTGGAGCGGCGCATTGGCGACGGCTGGCGACGTTGTCTTCTATGGCACGCTGGAAGGCTATCTCAAGGCGGTCGATGCCAAGACCGGCAAAGAACTTTACAAGTTCAAGACGCCGTCCGGCATTATCGGCAACGTCAATACCTGGAGGTACAACGGCAAGCAGTATGTCGGCGTGCTGTCGGGAATCGGCGGATGGGCGGGTATCGGCATGGCAGCCGGGCTGACAGGCGACACCGAAGGACTGGGTGCCGTCGGCGCATACAAGTCGCTTGATAAGTATACGCAACTCGGCGGCGTATTGACGGTGTTTGCATTGCCCGATTGATCACCGTCAGTGTCTAACTCGATGTTCCGATAGCGTTTTTTGGTTTGACCCCCGACTGCCTGACGCAGTCGGGGGTTTTTTATTGCAGGTGAATCGGAGAGAATGGCGCTCATGCCACTTTGCTTCAATCAGATGCCGGTGCAGACGATCCGTAAGCCGATTGTGTGGCTGCTCGTCGCCTGCCTGCCGCTGGCATGTGCGGCGGACAAGGCTACCGGAACCGGCGACCAGACCGCGACTTCAAGTTCGTCTGCCGCACCCGCGGAAGATGCGAGCGCAGCCGGCGAGAAGTTCTACGACGTCGACTGCAACCAGGTCGACGAGGACGGGAACAAGATTTGCGTCACGGACAAGGCCACCTACGTGGGTTGGCGTACGTTTCACTCCACCTGTCACGCCTGTCACGGCCAGAATGCCGTCGGCAGCTCTTTCGCGCCCAGCCTGCTGAAGCATATCGACAAGGCGCGCTTCGTGGACGTGGTGACGAACGGCTATAGCGGCCAGATCGGCGTCATGCCCGCCTGGGGAAAGAACCCCAACGTCAAGGACTTCATCGATGAACTTTACGCCTATCAGGAGGCCAGGGCTGACGGGGTTTTAAAGCCCGGGCGGCCCAAGAGAAAGGACTGACCGTGTCGAAGGTTGGAACGTGTTGTGCGTTGTTGGCCGCCGCTGCAGTGCTGGTGCAGCCGGCGGTTGCACTCGAGCGTGATGCTTTTCGGGTTTGCGCAGATCCGAACAACTTGCCGTTCTCGCATAAGAATTTGCAAGGGTTCGAGAACAAACTCGCGGAACTGTGGAGCGAGCGACTGGGGCTGCAGCTGGAATACACGTGGTTTCCTCAACGGATGGGCTTTGTAAGAAATACCCTCCGATCCAAGAACGAACGTAATGAATACGCGTGCGATGTCGTCATGGGCGTTGCGGAGGGATATGACCAGCTACAGACGACGAAGCCGTATTACCGCTCCACTTATGCATTCGTTTATGTGAAGGGCCGCGGCCTCGACGAGGTTCGGAGCGGCAAGGACTTCCTGGAGCTGGACGACGAACGTAAGGCCCGCCTCAGAATCGGCGCGTTCGATCAGACCCCGGGTCCCGCCTGGCTGTTACGGCATGACATGTTGCAGCAAATGGCGCCCTACCAGGCCATGTCCGGTGATCCCGATTACTATCCCGGCAAAATACTCGAACAGGCGCTGGTCGAGGACGAGGTGGACGCAGCTATTGTCTGGGGGCCTATTGCAGGCTATTTCGCGAAGCAGGCCGAAGAGGTCGAGATGGTGGTCATCCCGCTGCAATCAGAACCCGGTGTCCAGTTCGATTTCGCGATCTCCGCCGGTGTGCGGCGTGGAGAACCCGACGCGCAAGCGGAACTCGAGCGACTGATGGACGAGACCTCCGGTGAGATCCAGGCACTGCTCGAAAGCTATAACGTGCCCCTCCTGGAGATCGGGGTTGCGGCATCGGA
>JBOHZD010000400.1:0-3476 GCA_050738315.1 Woeseiaceae bacterium | reverse complement strand
GCCTCGATAAACATAGCTTCGATTTCGGTGTAAAAGATCGACGTGGTGCCTTCGTGACCGGAGTCGGTGCCGACGATCAGCCAGGCTTCGCCCAGCGGATCCGCCGTGACGAAAAACTCAGCCTGCTCGAGGTTCGATAAGGAAAAACCCGCGGCTCGACGTCCGAGCCACCGTCGCCGCCGCAGCCTGCGAGAATGGCCGCGAGCAACAGTGCGTATCCTTTCATGGCCCTCCCCGCCAATCGTCCTCAATCGAGCGACTCCAGCGCACGTCGCAACTCTGCGGCGCTGGCATTGCCTCTTGCAAGCGGTTGCCCGAGATCGAACACTCGCGATTCTTCGAGCGAGCCGATGACGACCGGATCGAAACCCGCGTCGCGCACGAGCCGCTCCGCCATCGCGAGCGCTTCCGCGTCGTCGCCACCCAGCGGGATCGCTATGCGCTCCGGCTCGCGGTTCGCTTCGTTCGCAAGCAACGCGGCCGGGATGCAGTTGAAGGCACGCACCAGCCGGGTGGTATTCAGGAACTCTGCCGACGCAATTCCGGCGCCCTTGCGCTGTGCTTCAATGGCCATCGGGCCGTCACGTCCCTCGAACGGATTGCTGGTGTCGAGGATGATCTTGCCGGCGAGCTCATCGGCATAGTCACGGCCGATCTGCGGAATCACCGCGTACGGTACGGATACCAGCACGACCTCACCGAATGCGGCGGCTTCGTGCGGCATTCCGGCGTGCGCCCTGGGCCGAGTTCTTCCGCCAGGCCTTCGAACTCCTCCGGGTGGCGCGACGACATGAACACTTCGTGCCCGGCGCGGACCCAGTGACGCGCGAGCGCGCCGCCGATGCGTCCGGTGCCGATGATGCCGATCTTCAAAGGTTCGGATTGCGCCGCTGCCATCTCTATGCCGGACATTAGCAGCACCGCGAATACGGCCGGGAAAAAGGCCAGTACCGATTGCATGACCTGACGCATGGCAATCTCCTGTTGGTGTCCGCCGTTTATGGTGTACCCCGTCGTAAATAATCGGCCATTCTCGCGAGCGACTTTTCGTGGCTGGCAAGGCGCGGCGACGAGTAATAGCTTGCGTTTTGCGAGGAGTCGCAACGCCGCCAGACTTGATGAGGCGCCGCGAGAAGGGTCGATTGTTTGCGACGGGGTGCACGAGCGCCCGCGCCGATTCGTTTGCGAATCCTGCACTGTTCTTTTCACAAACTGACGGAATCGATCGATGCATGCATTGCTGAATGTGGCCGTAATGGCAGCTCATCGGGGTGGGGACACTCTGATCAGGAATCTGAACAAGCTGGAGAAAATCAAGGTCGAGTTGAAGGGCCGCAACGATTTCGTCAGTGAAGCGGACCGTGCCGCGGAGCGCGCGGTCATCGATACGATCCTGAAGCATTATCCCGACCATGCCATTCTGGCCGAGGAAAGCGGAGCGCAAGGTGCATCCGATTATCTCTGGGTGATCGATCCGCTCGACGGCACCACCAACTTTCTGCATGGGTTTCCGGTCTTTGCGGTGTCGGTCGCTTTGCTGCACTGCGGCCGCATGGAGCACGCGGCCGTGTACGACCCGCTGCGACAGGAACTGTTTACGGCTTCCCGCGGCCAGGGCGCGCAACTCGACGGCCACAAGATCCGCGTCAGCCGCTGCAAAACTCTCGACCGCGCGCTGATCGGCACGGGCTTTCCGTTTCGCAACGCCAACCTGGGACTCGAACCGTATATGGCCATGCTGAAGAAAGCCATTCAGCATGCGGCCGGCGTGCGGCGCGCCGGTGCCGCCGCGCTCGACCTCTGTTACGTCGCCGCCGGCCGCCTGGATGCGTTCTGGGAAACGGGCCTGAGCAAATGGGACACTGCAGGCGGCGCGCTCATCATTCGCGAGGCCGGCGGCATCGTCAGCGGACTGAACGGCGCCGAAGATTTTCTCGAGACCGGCCACGTGCTGACGGGCACACCGAAGATCTACGCGTCCGTCGCAAAACTCTTCGCCCCGGACATCGCCGCACTGTTCGACAATCCAGGCGTCGACTCTCGCGCTTGAGGGAACAAAGACCCGGATGTTCGGCCGCACACTTTGCCTGGAGCTGGGGGGGTTGGCGGAACGCGGAGACCGGAGCGGGGGCGCCGCCCGCACGCCCCTCTACGGCAGATCGTCGATCAGCTTCGAGTCTTTTTCTGACGGCATGAGGTCCTGGGCCTTGATGTCGAGGAACAACGCGGTCGCGCTCGCGACATAGATGGACGAGTACGTGCCCACCAGCACGCCGAGGATCAGCGCCAGGGAGAAGGGTTTGAGCGTTTCGCCGGCGATGAGATACAAGGCCGTCAAAACCATGAGCGTGGTCACACCCGTCATGATCGTTCGCGACAGGGTGTCGTTGATCGAGGCATTGAGCACCTCTTCGGGTGTCTTACCGCGGAGGCCGGCAAAATTCTCGCGCACGCGATCGAACACGACCACCGTGTCGTTCAGGGAATATCCGATCACGGCCAGCACCGATGCAAGCACCGTGAGGTCGAACTGCCAGCCGAAGATCGAGAACAGCCCGAGCACGATGATCACGTCGTGGGCGGTCGCCACCACGGCGCCGACGGCGAATTTCCACTGGAAGCGGAACATGACGTAGATGAAGATCATCACCACCGCATAAATCATCGCGGTCGCGCCTTTCTCGCGCAAGTCGGCGCCCACCTGCGGGCCGACAAATTCGACACGGCGGATTTCGGCTCCCGGCCGGTCCGCGGACAAAACTTCGCTCAGCTC
The DNA here is from genome assembly GCA_050738315.1 of Woeseiaceae bacterium. Taxonomy (GTDB): domain Bacteria; phylum Pseudomonadota; class Gammaproteobacteria; order Steroidobacterales; family Woeseiaceae; genus IDS-8. The sequence goes on along the minus strand of JBOHZD010000400.1, from coordinate 703 downwards.
GTTGCGTATGCTGTTCGGATCGGCCTCCGGTTGTGGAGGCAGGCGCAACAGCACATCGGTCTCGGCGCCGAAACGCTGTACCTGGACGTCTTCAAAGCCGGCATCGTCCATCAGCTGCCGGAGCCTGTCGATCTCGGCGGCTTCCGGGTAACCGACCTCCAGCAAAATGCCGCCGGTGAAGTCGATGCCGAGCTCCAGCCCGCGGGTCGCGAATGAGATGGCCGCGATGGCGATCGCGGCGACCACGACTCCGGCAGCAATGAGCCGTTGCTTGCGGCTCAAAAAGTCGATCGACGTTTTTTCCTTGATCCACTTCATGCGCTGGTACCGCCCGGGTCAAACGGGAACACTGGCCACCCTGCGGCCGCCATATGCGAGATTCACGACGGCGCGCGTGCCGACGACCGCGGTGTACATCGAGGTGATGATGCCGAGCGACAGCGTGACCGCGAAGCCTTTGACCGGGCCCGTGCCGAACGCGAACAGCACGATACCGGCAATCAGCGTGGTGATGTTGGCGTCCGCGATGGACGAAAAAGCCTTCTCGTAACCGGCGTTGATCGCCGCCTGGGGCGACGTTCCAGCCGTGAGCTCTTCCCGAATTCTCTCAAAAATCAGCACGTTGGCGTCGAGCGCCATGCCGACGGTGAGCACGATTCCCGCGATGCCGGGCAGCGTCAGGGATGCCTGCAGCAACGACAGC
>JBOHZD010000399.1:0-3520 GCA_050738315.1 Woeseiaceae bacterium | reverse complement strand
GCGTCCGACGCCGCTGAAGGTAATACCGTTGAGTTCGTCGCCGTTGCCGACCGTGGCGCCGGTGTGTTTGACGATCACGTATTCCAGGCGCCCGGAACTGTCGTCGTTGTTAGCGCCGCCGTACTGCGATTCGTCGAGCCCGGCTGCACCTTCTGCATCCACGTGGCAGTCGGCGGTTGCAAGGTCGCTGCCGGCGACAGAACCTGTGTAGCTGCACTGATTCGTAACGCCGAAGCCGTTGATGACAATGCCGCCCCATTGCTGCACGTCCTCCGCGCCGACCGTGCCGTTGACGTCCGATACGGAGGTGAAGACGATCGGCGCATCGGGGGCGCCGACAGCAAAGAGCTGAGAACCACGGTTGATGACCATGAAGTCGGCATTCGATTGAAAGGCCAGTATTGCGCCGGCTTCGACGGTAAGTACCGGCCCATCGCCGCCTTCGCCAATGCCTGCGGCGGCCATATCCGCGTCGTCACGATAGGTTTTTCCGACAAAGAGGCTGCCCTCGAAAATATGTGCGCCGCCGTCGGGCAGCGCCGGCAGGGTCATATCGACCGTCAGGTTGTTGCCGGCGTCGACGAATGACGGGGAGTAAACGCAATTGGCGCCATCGGCAATGCCCTGGATCGTTTGTCCGCCGGAGTTCACGTACGACGCGCATGCGTCGTTTGCATTGCTGTTGCCCCCGGAGTTGTTGTTATTACTGTCCGTCACAGTTGTCGACGGTTCGATATTGATATCTCCGCTGCCGCAACCGGTGAACGCGGCGGATAAAATGGCGATACAGAACAGGACGTTACGCTTCATTGGTTATCTCCATACTGGCGCGACTCTGTAAGTCCAACGTGCAGCGGGAGACGTTAGCGGCGGTTTGTGAAGCGTGTGTGACCGGGTTGTGACAGAACGATGAACGCGGACGCGCGTTCTGAGGGCGGGCTTTTGGCTGGAATCAGTTGCCGCGGATATCGCGCTCGAGCTGCTCGATGGACACGTGGCGGACGTCCTTGCCGTGGACCAGGTACACGACGTACTCGCAGATATTCTTTGAATGATCTCCTATGCGCTCGAGTGCCCGGGCGCACCACATGACATCCAGTACGCGACGGATCGTCCGCGGGTCCTCCATCATGAATGTAATGCCCTGCCGCAGGATGCCTTCATACTCGCGGTCTATTTTCTTGTCGTCCTTGACCACCTGCACCGCAGCGACCGGGTCCATGCGCACGAAGGCATCGAGGGCCGTGCGCAACATGCCGCACACCTGGTTGCCTAGATGTTCCAGTTCCCTGTAATCGTTCTGCGGACGTTCTGTTTCGGCAAGGCGAGTGGCGAGATAGCCGATTTTCTCCGCTTCGTCGCCGATGCGTTCGAGGTCCGTGCTCGTCTTGATAATGGCGAAGATCAACCGCAAGTCACTGGCCGCGGGCTGACGGCGCGCAAGTATGCGGTTGCATTCTTCGTCCACCATGAGTTCCATCTCGTTGACCTTGCTGTCGTCTTCCACCACGCGTTGAGCCAGTTCGCTGTCGCCATTCACCAGTGCCTTGATGGCGTCCGCAGTCTGTTGCTCGACGAGGCCGCCCATGGCCATGACGTGATTGCGGATCTCTTCCAGTTCTACGTTGAACTGGCGCGAGATATGCTGATCGATATTCATTTTGTCCATGTTCGGAGTGTCCTCAACCGTATCGGCCGGTGATGTAGTCTTCCGTCTGCTTCTTGCCGGGCCTGGTAAACAGCGTGCCCGTGTCGCCATATTCGATGAGGTTGCCCATGTACATGAAGGCGGTGTAGTCGGACACGCGTGCCGCCTGTTGCATGTTGTGCGTCACGATCACGATGCTGTAGTCTGATTTTAGCGTATAAATCAGTTCTTCGATTTTGAGTGTCGAGATGGGATCGAGGGCGGATGCCGGTTCGTCGAGCAACAGCACTTCGGGCTCGATGGCGATCGCGCGTGCAATCACGAGGCGCTGTTGCTGGCCTCCCGAAAGGCCGAATGCCGAGTCCTGCAGCCGATCCTTGACTTCGTCCCACAGCGCGGCCGCCTTGAGCGCCCATTCCACTTTTTCATCCAGCTCGCGGCGCCTGTTTGTGCCCTGCAATCGCAGCCCGTAGGCGACGTTCTCGTAAACGGTCTTGGGAAAGGGATTGGGCTTCTGGAACACCATCCCGACTCTCTGCCGCAGGCGCGGCACGTCCACGTCCCGGGCATAAACATCCTGGCCGTCCAGCAGGACTTTGCCTTGGGTACGCGCATCGTCTATGAGGTCGTTCATGCGATTGAAGCAACGGAGCAGTGTGGATTTGCCACAACCGGACGGACCAATGAAAGCCGTGACCCGCTGCCTTGGAATGTCCATGGATATATCGTGCAGCGCGCGTTTGGTGCCATAGTCCAGGCTCAGGTGTTGCACCTGCATGCAGCTCTCTTCGTCGGCGAGCGAGCGTGGCTCGCTGCTGCGCCTGATTTTTGCTACGTCGATGGCGTGCGTTTTCGCTTCTCTGTTCATGTGGCGGCGTTGTCCAATCAGTTTTCAAGCGCGCGATACTTCTCGCGAAGTCGGTTTCGGATGTGTACCGCCGTCAGGTTCAGCACGACGATGATCAGGACCAGCAGCAACGCCGTTGCATACACCAGGGGCCGCGCGGCCTCCACGTTCGGGCTTTGAAAGCCGACATCGTAGATGTGGAAGCCCAGGTGCATGAACTTCTGGTCGAGATGCAGAAACGGCGGGTTGCCGTCGATCGGGAGAGACGGCGCCAGCTTCACGACACCGACCAGCATCAGCGGGGCAACTTCACCCGCCGCGCGGGCCACCGCCAGAATGAGGCCGGTCATCATCGCGGGACTCGCCATCGGCAGCACCGTCCGCCACAGCGTTTCCGCTTGCGTGGCACCCAATGCATAGGATCCTTCCAGGATCGAACGTGGAATGCGCGACAAGCCTTCTTCGGTCGCTACGATCACCACCGGCAAGGTCAGCAGTGCCAGCGTCAACGAGGACCACAGCAATCCCGGCGTCCCGAATACGGGGGAGGGCGCGGCTTCCGGATAAAACAGGGCATCGATATTGGTGCCCAGGAAATACACGAAGAAGCCGAGACCGAACACGCCATACACAATGGCCGGTACGCCGGCGAGGTTGTTCACTGCAATGCGGATGGTGCGCGTGACTACGCCCTGTTTTGCGTATTCCTTCAGGTAAATGGCGGCAATGACACCGAAGGGCGTGACGATGACCGACATCAGCAAGACCATCACCACGGTGCCGAATATTGCCGGGAATACGCCGCCTTCGGTATTCGCCTCGCGCGGCTCGTCCGAGACGAACTCCCATACCTTCGCGAAATAGAATCCGATCTTGTCGAGAATTCCCATCATGTTCGGCTGGTAGGCCCGCACGACATTCGCGAGCGGCAGTTCGACCAGGCTGCCGTCCTGGATTTCCACGACATAGCTGTCGCGCTCGATCTGCGCATACAGGTCGCCGAGTTCCTGTTGCAGTTTCGTGTA
>JBOHZD010000398.1:0-2997 GCA_050738315.1 Woeseiaceae bacterium | reverse complement strand
GTCTAACAACAGCATGCAGCGGACGGCGCTCGGCGCCGCCGCTGATGCTGGGCGTTGGGCGGCCAGAGAAACGAGAGTGACGCTTCAGACTCAATGTGAACGAGAGAAGGGAGCAGAAAGATGTCATCTGATTCGGACAGCGTGTCGGACCTGTACGCCCCACAATACAGCCGTTTGAGCGAAACCCTGCACACCGTGGTCCGCCGCGAAACGTGGGGCGAGGAGTTCGGCCAGAGCGGGTGGATAACTGCACCTGAGCAAGATGGATTCATCCAGTTGCTCGGTCTGAAGCCGGGGCAAGCCTTGCTGGATATCGGGTGTGGATCTGGCGGTCCGTTGCTGCGCTTTGTTCAGCGAACCGGCATCACCGCGCACGGCATCGACGTTCAGAAGGACGGCATCGCCACCGCGAGAAGGCAGGCCGAGGAACGGAAGCTCATTGACCGAGCGACCTTCGAGGTGTGTGACGCAACTGGGTCGCTGCCGTTCGGTGACGATTCGTTCGACGCCGTGATGAGCGTCGACGCCATAAGCCATATGCCCAACCGCGCCAAGGTTCTGACGGAATGGGGGCGAGTCATCAAGACTGGTGGCAAGCTGCTGTTCACGAATGCGAGCGTACTCACCGGTGAGGCTACGCACGAAGAGCTGTCGATTCGAGGCGCTTTCGGCCTGCAAGTCTATGTTGCTCCTGGAATCGACGAGCGCGCCATCGAATCGGCCGGTCTCAATGTGATTGTGAAGGAAGACACGACGGACCAGGTGGCGAACGTCGCACGTCGGTGGCACGAGGCGCGAGGCAAGAGAGAGGCAGAGCTCCGAGAGGTCGAAGGAAACGATGCTTTCGAGCGCCTGCAACGGTTTCTGGCCGTCGCATCACAGCTCGCGCACGAGCGGCGTCTCTGTCGATACACGTACGTCGCGGGGAAGTAGCACCTGGACCTATCGCGGGCTGACGCCCGCAACCCAACGCGGGAGCGGTAATCGCCGTGCGACAGCCTCCGCCGCGTCTCGGCGGTGACGCGCTCGGGAGCGAATGATGGCCTGACTCGGGTGCTGCCACTCTCGCTCGCTCGATTCCGACACCGGCCTTGTCGCTTCGCTCCAGCAGGGCGCGGCCGCTGCCGGAGCCGAGCGAGCTGGGTCCTTGCTTCGAAGACGTGAACACGGCGCGGCTCTTCGGTACGACTGAGGTAGCACAGAACTGCCGAAGTCGAGGAGCCAACGCCGTGCACCGTTTCATAACCCGACACGCCGACAAGATCACCGGGGTCCTCAGCGGTTTCGACCGCCTCGTGTTCCGAGGACAACTCCTGCCGCTCTGCCACGATGAGGGAGTCCGCCAGTTCCTCACCTCCCAGGGAGTTCTGCTCAAGCACTTCGGCAAGTTCGTCGAGACCGTGACCGCGATGATCCGTGACGGAGCGGCCACCGTCGCGGGCCGCCTCGGCCTTCCGGTGCGCTACCTGGAGTCGAGCCGGGTCCGGAAGGAGGACGTTGCGAACAGGATCCTGGCCGAGCGACCCATTCGCTCGGGAGCCATCTGCATGCTCTCCATCGTCGAACCGTGCTCGAGCTGGCAGGTGCGGCGATCCCGTGAGCACAAGCATCCCCAGCAGCTGCTGCGGCGGTTCACGAAGTGCCTGCACCACTACCACTACTTCCTCGATTCCGAGCTCGGCTTCTGTCACGTCCGTGTCCAGACGTGGATGCCGTACATGGTCCAGATCTGCATCAACGGACGCGAGTGGCTCGGTCGCCAGCTCCAGCGTGAGCGGCTGCGCCACACTCGTGCCGACAACTGCTTCCCGCACCTCGCGAGTCCCGACCGCGTCCACGAGATCATGGACGAGATGCTCCGACTGCCGTGGCCCTCGGTCCTCGGCAATCTGATCCGACGAGCGAACCCTGTGCTTGCCGATGTCGCCGACGCCGCGCGGTCGAACTACTACTGGACCGTGCATCAGGCCGAGTGGGCCACCGACATCATGTTCAAAGATCCCGGCAGCTTGGCTCGGTCGTACCCCGCCCTCGTGCGCCACGCGCTCACCGACTTCCAGAGCCCCGACGTGCTCCGCTTCCTAGCCAAGCGATCGTCGAGCTATCGCGGTGAGGTCACCACTGACTACAAGCGCCGGGTCGAAGGCGTCCGCGTCAAGCACTCCGCCAAGGCCAACTCCGTCAAGATGTACGACAAGGCTGGCAGCGTGCTTCGCGTCGAGACCACGATCAACCAACCCGGCGAGTTCAAGGTGCGGCGAAGGGCGCAGGGCAAGCCCGACAGCGATCGTCAAATGCGCCCACTCCGCAAGGGCATCGCCGACATCCGCGCACTCGCCAGAACCGCCGATCGATCCAACCGCGCCTACCTCGACGCGCTCAGCGTCGTCGATGACTCCCACACCGTCGCCGAGATCGTCATGCCCGTCACCAACCATACCTCGATCGGTGGCCGGCGTCTCCGTGGCCTCAGACCCTGGGCCGATCCCGACCTCCCGCTGCTCCAAGCCATCGGCCGCGGCGAGTTCCTCCTCCATGGCTTCCGCAACCGCGACCTCGTGCCACTGCTCTTCCCTGGAGCAGTCGCCTCCGACCAACGCAAGAAGCTCAGCGCCAAGGTCACCCGCCTCCTGCGCCTCCTTCGTGCTCATGGCCTCATCAAGAAGGTCGAGGGCACGCACCGTTACAACGTCACCACCGCCGGACGTCGCCTCATCGCAGCCGTCGTCGCCGCTGGCGCGGCGTCGCTATCTCAGCTCAAGCAATGCGCTTGAGATTCTTCGCGTGCCGACAACATTCACGGGCCAGGAGGCTCAGGATGTCGGCGTTGAGGAACAAGTCGTCGTGCCCGTCGCCGTCCACGTCGCCCACGGCATCGAATCCGCTGGCAATGACCCCGAAACCGGGGAAGAACGGATTCTGGAACGTCCACTCGCTGCGCCCATCCGGGCCAAAGTACACGTGTGCGGTGTACGTGGGAGAGAACCGGTTCCCCAT
>JBOHZD010000397.1:0-6256 GCA_050738315.1 Woeseiaceae bacterium | reverse complement strand
GAACAGGACCGCTCCGATTCCGGACAGAACTGCAGACACGGACAGTCCGCGACACGGTTGTCAGGCACCCGTATCCGGAGGTCGGGCGGTTGAGCGCGATTCGGTCGTCATGATCAGAAATTGCGTTCGAACGCGAACGTGCTGATGAAATCCGAGCGCAATCCGTCATCGTTGAGCGGCAGCAATACGTTCGCCGTCAAGATGTAGCTGCCAAACGGGTTCCATTTGACGCCGAATGCGCCGTTCGTGATCGTATCCGCGATGCCGTCTCCGCTGAACTCGCGGCTGCCGAGTACGCTCACTGCCAAAGTGAATTTTTCCGCACCGAAATCGAAACCGGCTGCATATTCCAGCGAGTTCTGCTCGGAATCATCCAGGTTGAACTCGTAGCCGACATTGAGATGCGGCGTAAACGATCCGAAAGAGCGCGAGTAGATCAAAAGCGGTCTGACGGTATTGTCGCCGGTGCCGAGAAAATCGTCTTCATCCCCGGTGGCAGTCTTTATCAGCAAGGCCGCAGCAACGTTGTGCGTTTCACTCTGCAGCCAATGATATTTGGCGCGCAACAGCACATCGCCGAGCCCCTGGGCGCTGCCGCTGGCGCCGTCATCCGGCGACTCCGGCCCGTCCTCGAACGTATGCACGTCGACCGGAATCGGATTGTCCGGCGATTTGACCACTTCCGCGTGCGCCCCGATTCGCACGTCGACGTCGGCAATCGGTACCAGAAATCCCACATCGAGCCGGTCGGTCACGCCATAGGTGCCGGCAAAGTTCAGGGCATTGATGTTCACGTCCAGGTTCAGGTGAATATCGACGGTATCGAGCTCGAACGAGGTGCGCTCGTCAATGGGAGGTATGATAGTCGGCAGGTGCAGCGCACTGACCACCAGATTGTCCAGGTCGTCGCCGAGAAACTCATCGTATTTGTACGCCGTAAACGACAGGTTCGCATTGAACCGACCCTTGCCGATCGTGTCGGCGCGTTCCGCAAACACCGGTCCGAAGCTCTCGGCGACCTGTACGAAAGTGCCCAGGTCTTCGTCGTAGCGGAACGCGAATCCCGCTCCCGCCGACGCAAACGGTATCGCTCCGACCTGGGCTGAAATAACGTCGTTCAGGCGATTGAAGGTGTCGGCCGTTTCCACGAGGAAATGCGGCGCGTGCGATGGGAAGGGTCCGCCTTCGGCGCCGGCCAGGGTGATGCCGTCGCCCCCGTACAGGCCGGGTATGAGGGTATTGAGTTTTTCGGCGGCCGCAGTGGTCGAAGTCAGCAGCGCCGCGGCGGCGGCAATCAATCGAGGAACAGTGCAGACCATCTCTTACCCCCTCGGGCCAGGAGGTCCTGCCTGCGGCCCGGTGTTACAACCGGCGCTCCATAGCGGCCGTGTTGTTCTTTGTGAACCCATCGAACGCGTGGTCGGACGAATTATACACCACGCCCATCGCCCCGGACGCACGTCCATCGGCCGCATGGTACGGGCCGTGCCGTTGATCTAATATTGCCCGGTCCCGGCGCAGTACTAATACAGCTCTTCAGGAGCAGCATGTTTCAGGAGTTAAAAGCGCACCTCCGATACCGGCTCGATGACATCTTTTCCCGGAGCTCGTTATCGCATTTCGTTTTGCTGGTCCTGCTGTCGCTGATCGTCGTGCTGATCGGCATGACCGCCTATTTTTTTGGCCTCTTCTCGTCCCGGAACGCAGATGTCTCCGGCATCGAAACACGAATCGACCAGGGCGTGTGGGACTCGTTGTGGTGGTCGCTGAAGCACCTGATCGACCCGGGAGTCTTCGCAGAGAATTATGGCGCGAGCGCGCCGGTCGCCATCATCTCCCTGCTGATTGCCATCATGGGCATGGTGATCTTCGGCATCCTGATCGGCTTCATCTCGACGGCGATGGAAACACGTTTGACGGCACTGCAACAGGGCAACAGCCCCGTAAGGGAAACCGGGCATACCCTCATACTAGGCTGGAGCAACAAGGTCATGCAGATACTGCGCCTGCTCGTTCGCTCTCGCGAAGGATTGCGGGTCGTCGTTCTCGGGCGGCCGGGGATCGCGCAGATGCAGGAGACGCTGCGCGCCGCCGGGATTCTCAACCTGCCGCTCAAGCTGATTCTGCGCAGCGGATCGCCCAGCAACCTCCTCGAGCTGAGGCGGGTCGCGTTCGACCAGGCCAGCAGCATCATCGTGCTCGCGGGCTGGGCACGCGATGCCGATGCCTCGGGCAGAGACGTCGAAGCGATCAAGACCACGATGTTGCTGTCGTCCTTCGCGGACTGGACCGCTCACAAACCCGTGCTCGTGGCGGAAATCAATCGTAAACAGAATGCAGATATCGCGCGGATTGCGGGCCGCAACGAAATCTCCGTCGTGTCAAGCAGTGAGGTCATCAGCAAAATCATCGTGCAGGCGGCGCGCCAGACGGGGTTGTCGTTCGTCTACTCCGAGATTCTGTCCGCCGACGGCAATTCGATCCGGGTACGCCACGAACCTGCGTGCGTCGGCAAACGCTTCGGCGACATTCAATACGGATTCCGCACCGCGATTCCGCTCGGCATCAGTTGGCGCCAGGAGACGAACGACACTGTCCGGTACGCGGCAGGCCTCAATCCGGAACCTGACTACCTGGTCGACGCCGACGATCAACTGGTGCTTCTGTCCTGCGGCGACCGCACGCCCTACGACGCTGCCGCAAAGCTGCATACATCGTCGATCACCCGCACAGAGAAGTACCTCAAGCCGCACCTCAATCGGATACTGGTACTGGGATTCAATGACAATGTGCACGACCTGTTGCGCGAATTCGACGGTCACGTCGCACCGGGCTGCCAGATACACGTGGTCTCCAACTTTGCCGACGACGAGGCCCGCCGGCACCTGGACCGCTACGCCACCCGGTCGTTTCGCAACGTCGAGGTCAGTTTCAGTCGCGGCGACACCGTGTCCGCCGGATTCCTGCGCTCGCTCGACGTACCCTCGTACGATTGCGTCATCACGCTGGCGGACGAATCGAACGACGACGACCCGGACGCCAGGAGCATCATGCTCCTGCTGCTGCTCGGCGATATCGTGAATTCAGCGTCCGCCGGGCGCCGGGTTCATATCGTCTCCGAAATACACGATCCGCGCGACCGGGAGCTCGTCGCCCGCACGATTGCACAGGAAATCATCGTCAGCCCGGAGATCGTGAGCATGCAGTTGACGCAGATTTCGCAACAACCGGTGCTGGAGAGTATTTACCGCGAGCTGATGAGCGCAGGCGGCATCGAGATCTGCCTGAAGCCCGCCAGCCGCTATGTCGAGCCGGGAGTGCCCTGCTCGTTCAACGACCTGCAGTACGCTGCAGAGGCCATGATGGAAACCGCCCTGGGGATCCGCATTGCGGGGCAACCGGGAGCAGGCGCGGCCGGCCATGGCGTTCGCCTGAATCCCGGGCGCGACGAAAGCTGGCGCTTCGGGCCCGACGACCGTGTCGTCGTTCTGGCTCAGGAGATATATGATTAATCGTCGACCCGGCAATATCGTGCAGGGCGTTGCCGCGGCAGCGTGATGTCAGTAACAGGATATTTCTATGCTCAAGATACTGCTCGTCGAAGACAACGAAATGAACCGCGACATGCTGAGCCGGCGCCTGCGGCGCAAGGGCTTCGAGGTGCTGCTGGCGACGGACGGCGCGGACGGTATCTCGCTCGCCCGCAGCAGCGCGCCGGACCTGATCCTGATGGACATGAGCCTGCCGACCGTGGACGGCTGGACGGCGGCCAAGGTGCTTAAAGGAGAAACCGATACCCGGAACATCCCGATCATCGCCCTCACCGCGCACGCGATGCAGGGGGACCGCGACAAGGCGATGGAATCCGGCTGCGACGAGTACGAAACCAAGCCCGTGAACCTCGCACGCCTGTTGAGCAAGATCGAGACGCTCACCCGGTCCTCGATGCATCCGTAACGGGAGTTCCGCTTTTGAAAGGCTCGGCCCATCCCGCCGCCGGGACACTGGAGGCACGGCTGTCTCGCATCGAGCAGGCTCTGGCCGAGGATCCGGCGCTGGCCGACGGGCTCGCCGCCGAGCTGCTGGCCGAGCGGCCGGGCCAGCCGATGGCGTTGCTGTTTCAGGGCATCGCGCCCCGCCTGAGCGGCCGGCCGGCCGCCGCCATCGACGGCTTGTCCGAGCTCTGCCGGCGTGCGCCGGACGCGCCGTTGCCGCATCTGCAGCTGGGCCTGGCTTTACACGCGTCCCCCGGGTCCGCTACGAGTCGCTGGTCGAGGACACCGAGGCGGAGGTCCGCCGGCTCCTCGAGTATTGCGGGTTGCCCTTCGAGGAATCCTGTCTCAGCTTCTTCGAGAACCGCCGCGCCGTGGCCACGCCGAGTTCCGAACAGGTGCGCACGCCGATCTACCGCGACGCCCTGCAGCACTGGCGCAACTATGAACGCTGGCTGGAGCCGCTCAGGGAGGCGCTCGGCGGACTGGCCGATACGTAGCCCTACCGGACCCGATCAACCTTGGTCGACTTGTTTCCCGATGCGAATAATCGGTAGGACCCGAACAGCCCCGACTTGATAGTGACCGCGTCTCCCACCGTCAGCCGCAGCCCCTGCCTCGCCGATTCTTCGATCCAGACCTGGCCGTTGTCCAGAGTGAAGATGCGATGACCGTCTCGGCGCAATTCGATTTCCGAAATGTGTGCGGAAACCTGATCGGGCGCTTCCTCGTCCGAGTCGCGTTCCGTTGCGGTCAGCCCGAAACGATCCTCCGGGTCCGGCAATTCCGCGGGTGGCGGGGCCGCCGGCTCCTCAGGTATCGAGGCTGCAGGTTCGGCTGGCCGGCTGCTTGCGCCTTGCACGCCTCGCTCCGATGCCCTCTCATCTCCATAGTCTCGTGCCAACTGATCAAAGCATTCCAGCCGCAGTGCGTCCTCGTCTATATCTGCGCAGCGCTGCGTGCGTTCCGGTATTTCGTCGGCCGTTGCCGCAACCATCGCCAGGCATCCGACAATGGCCAACAGAGAGTTGAAAGCTCTGATCATCGAATGCCTCCGTACTATCCTTCCTTCACCATTTCGCCTGCAGCAAGCCGCCGCGCAACCCGGCGGTCCAGCAGGCGACTCCAGTTTTCCAGCGAAAAGACGTGCGCATAAATGGCGGACAACGACCCGTCGGCATGCAGGTCGCCGATGGTTTCGGTGTCCAGTGCGCCCAGTTTTTCCACGTCTATTGCCAGGTAGGTGCCGACCGGCTGATTCTCGCCCCTTCCGCGCGCCTGATGCGTGATCTGTTGGCCCCTGAACAGGTCGAGCTGCTTCACTCGGGCACAAAACGCCTTCGTTTTCTGACGCTCCAGGTTGTATGCGGCACAGAATTCGACTCGTCGCTGCATTCTTTCCGTCAGTCTGTCGCCATCGAAAAACGGTTCGTCGGGGTGCTCCGACACACTGGCTGCGGCCCGGTCGATCACGACCGCAAGCTGGTCGTTGACTTCTGTAGCAAAGCTGATCGGGTGGCATCGAATATACGACGGTATGTAATGGAGGCGCTCCCAGTTACCGGTGTCATCGACGAACAGATTGACATCGTCGACGACACCCAGCACGGCAAGCGGGAGCGGTATGTCGGTATCCGAGAATACGACCGGGTAGTCTTTCTGCGCGGACGAGAACTCCAGCGAAACCAACGGCGCTGCGCGTATGCGCCTGACGAAATCGTACGGCCGCTTCACGACCGATAAGCCCAGACCGCCGTGATCTGCCCTGGTCAGCAGCTCCGGCTGCTGGTACAGAAACATCCTGCCTTCGACCGGCCGTCCGGCGCCTTCGGCCCTTACTTCACTCATCGCGTCCCGTCCCTGATTCAAAATGCTGTTCTCAATGTTTCAGCCGTTCCATTTGACCGGCTGACCGCCGGCATAGCTGTCGACGGCCTGCATCAGTGCCGTGACAAGATTCCGTTCTTCGTCGCTCAGCTCCGGCCGCCAGATGTCGAAGATCAGGATGACTCGCGTCTCATCGCTCGAATTCCACGCTTCGTGCTCGATCGTGTCATCGAAAACCCATGCCTTGCCCCTTTCCCATCGGCGTTCTTCATTCCCGACGCGGAAATGACACCCGGGCGGCACGATGAGCGGCAGGTGACAGATCAGGCGCGAGTTCAGGAATCCGTTGTGAGGCTGAGCGCTTGGGCGTCGATCGATTGCGTCTGCGTCACAGAGAACTCCTGGCCCTTGAATTCGCGGGTGGCCGTGGCCATGGC
>JBOHZD010000396.1:0-15741 GCA_050738315.1 Woeseiaceae bacterium | reverse complement strand
CCTGCCGGCCGTCGCCTGTGCATGATTTAATAATATTATGATAATACGTTACGGCGCAACGCAAAACGGCCGGTCGATCGGCCAGGGCCTCGTCCTGCAGGCATCGGTCCGCTACAATGCGTGACAGCACGCCAAACTCTGCCGAATTTGAGCCGCACACGCTCCGCTGAAAGCTTGGCTTTTAATAATACGATTGATCTGATAAATAGTCACCCGGTGCCGGGCTTCGCTTTTTCGCTTTTTCGCTTCGGGCGGGGAAGGGACTTGAAGGATGTATGCACATTTGCAAATCGCACGGATCATGATGGCGTGCGCGCTCGCGGCAAGCACCTCCGGGCACTCCGCCGAACCCCTGTGGCTCGGCGCCGACCTGTCTTACGTAAATGAAATGGAAGATTGTGGTGCCGAGTACCGGGCGGACGGGCAGGTCGTCGACGTCTATCGCCTGTTCGCCGCAAAAGGCGCGAACATCGTCCGGTTACGGCTCTGGCACAGCCCCGACTGGACGACCTACGGTACGCTCGAGGACGTCATTCGCAGCAGCCGGCGCGCGCAGGCGGCCGGCCTCGACGTGTTGCTCGACATTCACTATTCAGATGACTGGGCCGATCCGGGCGACCAGATCATCCCGAAGGCCTGGCGCAAGTATCGCGCCACTGACGAGTTGGCCGAAGCCATGTATCGGTACACGGTCGATGTGCTGCTTGCGCTGCATCAGGCGGGTGTCATGCCCGAAATGGTGCAGGTCGGAAACGAAATCAATACCGAGATCCTGTTGAATGCAAAAGTTCCCGAGGATCAGCCGATCGACTGGGAGCGCAACGTCGCCTTGCTGAACGCCGGCATCGTCGGAGTTGCGGAAGCCGGGCGGCTCGCCGGCAGCGCTCCGCAAGTCATGCTGCACATCGCGCAACCGGAGAACGTTGAACCCTGGTTCGATGACGCATTGGCAGCCGGCATAGTGGATTTCGACCTGGTGGGTATCAGCTATTACCCGAAATGGTCCAGTCGCGATATGCAGGGGCTCGGCGGGACGATCCGTCGCGCCGTCCACAAGTACCGCAAGAAGGTCGTGGTCGTCGAGACGGCTTATCCATGGACGCTCGCAGCCCAGGATACCGCGGACAATATCCTGGGCGAGGATTCGCTCGCCGCGGACTATCCCGCGAGCCTGGAGGGCCAGAAGCAGTTTCTCGTCGACCTGACCCAGACGGTGATCGAGAGCGGCGGCTCCGGCGTCATCTACTGGGAGCCGGCCTGGGTCAGCACCGCCTGCAGGACGCGCTGGGGAGCAGGGTCACACTGGGAGAACAGCACCTTTTTCGACTATGACACGACATCCGCCCATTCGGGATTCGATTTTCTGAGCTACCCGTACCGGTTGGAACCTGTCGATCAGTGAATCGCTCAACCGGCGATCGCGCCGGTCGCGTACCCGTCCGTACGACGCGAGACGCGGGTTTCGTCGGCGCTGTAGAGCAGCATCTTGGATTCGAGAATCAATGACCGCATGGACGCTTCGGCGGCCTGCTGGTCGCCGGCGAGGATCGCGTCAAGGATCCGTTCATGATCGTCCACGCTCGCGCGCTCGACGCCCTTGCGTTGATTGGTAATGCGAATGGAGAACCGCAGCGCGACCTCGATCATAAAGCGCAGACTCCAGAAAAACCGGTTCCTGGCGGCACTCAGGATTGCGACATGAAAGGCGATATCCGCATCGAGCGGATCGTCCTCGCCGATCGCGGCATCCTTCATGCGACCGATGGCGGCCATCATTTCCGCCCGGGCGGCGTCGTCGGCGACTCTTGCCGCGAGCCCCGCCGCGGCGGGCTCGATTGCCAGGCGAATTTCGGCAAACTCGAGGATCAGCGGCACCACA
Source organism: Woeseiaceae bacterium (assembly GCA_050738315.1). Lineage (GTDB taxonomy): Bacteria > Pseudomonadota > Gammaproteobacteria > Steroidobacterales > Woeseiaceae > IDS-8. Next base: position 13,862 of record JBOHZD010000396.1, on the reverse strand, counting down.
TTCTTGCGGTGCAGTAACCAGTCGAGAATGTCGGGGTCCGCGAGATTCCAGTCGGACTCGGGAAGTACCATCGTGCCACGGCGCGGCCGCGTGTTGACCAGGCCTTTGGCGGTCAGCATCTTCACGGCTTCGCGGATGACCGTGCGGCTGGTGCCGAATTCCCGCACCAGTTCATCTTCCGGCGGCAGCGCGATGCCGGGTTTGTGTTCGCCCACGGCGATCCGTCGTCCGAGCGCCGCGGAGACCTGGTGGGTGAGGTTGGTGTGCTTGCGTTTGGTCATCTGGCTCAAACTTTCATACTATGATAGTATATAAAAGTCAAGCAGCGACGATCGCGTCCGCTAGCGGCGGCGGCAATCGACCTGCAACAGCCTCGGGCGCTTCGACAAACGCACGGCAGTCAACTCCCGGTTCCAGACGCAACCGGTATCGAGGCTGATGAAATCCGGGTTGACCACGAGCCCGAGCGCCGACCAGTGACCGAAGACAATCCGCGTCCCGCGCCAGCGCGCGCCCGGGTAATCGAACCAGGGGACCAGTCCCTTGCGCGCATTGCCCGGCGGCCCCTTGTGAGCGAAGTCCAGGCGGCCGTCCTCGTCCAGCATCCGGATCCGCGTCAGGCAGTTCACAATGAAGCGGAGTCGCTTGTTGCCACTCAACTTGCCGGACCAGCGGGCGGGCGTGTTGCCGTACAGGCGGCTGACAAAATCGAGGTAAGCATGACCTTGCAGGGCGGCTTCGACTTCGGCGGCACGTTTGAGCGTTTTCTTGACCGTCCACCCGGGCGGCAGGCCCGCATGCACCAGGAGCGTGTTCAGCTTGTTGCTGAAATGCGCGAGCGGCCGCGCGCGTAACCAGTCGACCAGATCGTCGCAGTCGTCCGCATCGAGCACTTCTTCCAGGGAGCCGCCAGAATCGTCGGCATGGGCGATGCCGTTGGCGACTGCGATGAGATGCAGATCATGATTACCGAGGACGGTGATCGCCGACGACCCGAGACTGCGGACGAACCGCAGCACCTTGAGCGAGTGCGGACCGCGATTGACCAGGTCGCCGGTCAGCCACAGCCGATCCTTGTCCGGATGGAAGTCGAGCTGGTCGAGCAAGCGCCGGAGCGGATCGTAACAACCCTGGATGTCGCCAATTGCGTAAACCGCCATGCGGTCGGCGGTTAGTGCAACAGGCCGGGTACCGCCAGCGTGAATGGCGGAATCGGCGCATCGAAACTGGTGCCGTTGTCGGCTTCCATTCGGTAACTGCCCTGCATTGCGCCAACCGGCGTTTCCAGGACGGCGCCGCTCGAATAACGGAATTTTTCTCCGGGGTTGAGATGCGGCTGCTCACCCACCACGCCATCGCCGCGCACTTCCTGGACCTTGCCGTTTGCATCCGTGATCAACCAGTGCCGGCTGATCAGCTTGGCGGGCGTGCTGCCCATATTGGCAATCGTAATCGTATAGGCGAATACGTAGCGGCCGATGTCCGGCTCGGACTGATCGTCGATATAGTCGGTCGCTACTTCGATACTGATTTCGCAATCGCTTTTGGTCATTTGACAGGGGAGAGCGCCGGCAACGGAATGGCTCATAGTCTATCGCGAATTGGCGGGCGGGTGGCGGGTGGGAGGAATCGGGTCCTGTGCCGCCGCCAGGCGATTTGCCAGCGCCACCCAGGTCGACACCGGTACCTGTTCCGGGCGCGACCCGGGGTCGATGCCAACGGCTTCCAGGTCGCCTTCCGCCGCGAGACCCCGGGTTGCGTTGCGCATGGTCTTTCGCCGCAGGCTGAACGCCTGCGCCACGATCCGGGACAGCAGCGCGTCGTCGGCGATCGGCCACTGGCCCACCGGTCTCGGTCGAAGCCGCACCATGGCCGACGTGACTTGCGGCGGCGGCTGGAAAGCGGTTGCGGGGACATCGAACAGCGGCTCGATTTCCATGCGACAGCCCAGCATGATGGTCAGCCTGCCGTAGGACTTACGGCCGGGAACAGCGGCAAGCCGGTCCACGACCTCTTTTTGCAGCATGAAATGCATGTCCCTGACTGAGTCCCTGAACTCCAGCAGGCGGAACAGCAGCGGCGTGGAGATGTTGTAAGGGAGATTGCCGACGATACGGAGTGATGCACCCAGTCTCGCAAAATCGAAACGCAGCGCATCGGCTTCGTGGACAGTGATGTTGCCGGTCGTCGCAAGACGCTCGTCGAGCCAGGCGACCAGGTCGCGGTCGAACTCGATGGCATGCACAACCGCGCCGGAGGCCGCCAATGGACCGGTGATGGCTCCGCGGCCCGGGCCGATTTCGACCAGCGTCTCGTTTCTTTGCGGCGCGATCGCCAGGACGATGCGGCTGATGGTTGCCGGACAGGTCAGAAAATGCTGGCCGAAACGCTTGCGCGGTCGCGGAGCGGTGCTCATCCGACCCGTTTCGCGTGACCGGCCAGTTGCGCCGCCAGCGCCACCGCGGCGAGCAGGCTGCCCGCATCCGCCTTGCCGGTCCCCGCAAGGGCGAGCGCGGTGCCGTGATCGACCGACGTGCGCAAGATCGGCAGTCCGAGCGTCACGTTCACCGCGCTGCCGAAGCCCGCGTATTTCAGCACCGGCAGCCCTTGATCGTGATACATCGCGAGGACGACGTCGGGTGTTCCGGCCGCCGGGGCGAATGCGGTATCGGCCGGCACCGGACCCCTGACATTGCGGCCGCGCTTTTGCATGGCGGCGACGACGGGCTGGATGGTGTCCCGTTCCTCGGTGCCGAGATGCCCACTTTCTCCCGCATGCGGATTCAGGCCGCAGACCAGGATCTCCGGGTGCGCGATGCGGAACTTGCCCGCAAGATCGTCATACAGGACGTCGATGACCTTGGTGAGCCGATCCCGCGTCAGGTAGGCCGGAACGTCTTTCAAGGGCAGGTGGGTGCTGGCCAGCGCCACCCGCAGTTTGCCGGCGACGAGCAGCATGACGGGTGTTTCCGTGGCCAGCAGGGCCGCCAGGTACTCGGTATGTCCGGTGAACGGGATGCCGGCGTCGTTGATGGTGCTTTTCTGGATCGGCGCCGTCACCAGGCCTGCGAACACGCCGTCGCGACAACCGGCGACCGCCCGCTCGAGTCCGGCCAGTACCGACTCGGCATTCGCGGGGTCGGGTGTGCCGCAAACCGCCGGGTTCGGCAGCTTCTGTGGCAGGACTCGCAATTCCCCGGGCGCGTGGGCGTGTGCGTGCGGCCGGTCGACGTCAAACTCGACAAGGCGCGCGCGCCGGCCGAGAGTTGCGGCGCGCGCCGACAAAAGGTCGGGGTCCGCGATCACGACGAGTGCGGGCGACCAGGGCGAGTCCGCCAATGCAAGGCACAGGTCCGGGCCGATTCCCGCAGGTTCGCCGGCCGTGATCGCCAAAGGTCGTTTCAGGGGAGGGGTGCCCACCTGTCGTCGTCGTGTGACGCTTGCAGGGCAGGCGTCACAGGAGCCTCAGGAACGTATGTCGACGTAGGCTTCATCCCGCAGTCTGCGCACCCACAGCTCGGTCTCTTCCGCGAGCTTGCTGTTACGGACCCGCTGCACGCAGTTGCTTTCCTTGAGGTCCTCGGTGTTGTCGTAAGTTCGGCGATCCTCGACTTCCAGTATGTGCCAGCCGAAACGGGTCTTGAACGGCTCGGTGACGACACCGATTTCCGCATTTTTCGCGACTTCCTCGAACTCCGGCACGAAAGTTCCGGGTCCCTTCCAGCCCATTTCGCCACCCTCGTTCGCAGAGCCGGGGTCGTCCGACAGCAGTTTTGCGAGTTCGCCGAAGTCCTCACCGTCCTTGATCTTCGCGACCGCATCCTCGAGTCGCTGCTTGGCGGTTTCGTCGTCGATGAGTTCGTTCGGCGTAATCAGGATATGGCGAATCTTCATCTGCTCGACTTCGCTGTGCTGATTGACGCCGCGAACATCGTTCACTTTGACCAGGTGAAAGCCGCTGACTGCGCGGATCGGCTGAGAATATTCCCCCGCCTCGAGGTTCGCGATTACATCGGTGAAGATCGTCGGCAAGCGATCGCCGTTGCGCCAGCCGAGATTGCCGCCTTCCAGCGCGTTTTCACTGTCCGAGTAACGGACCGCCATCTCGCCGAAATCGGCGCCGCTCTGCAACTGTTGATAAACGTAACTCGCCTCGGTCTCGGCCTCGGCAAACTGCTCGCTGGTGGCGGACGGAGGGACCGAAATCAATATGTGGGACAGGTCATATTCCGAATTGACGACCGCATTGTCTTCGAGGTCCGCCAGGCATTGTTGAATTTCGCGGGGCGATACGGAAATTCGACTGGCGACGTCGATTTGCCGCAGTTGGTCGAGCACCAGTTGTCTGCGCATGTCGCTGCGGTAGGCGGCATAATCAATGCCCTCCTGCTCGAGCAGCTCCGGCAATTGTTCGAACGAAATTTTCTGCTCGGCAGCGATCCGTGCAATGGCGGTGTTCAGCATCTGATCCGAAATCTGGATGCCGATCCTGTCCGCGCGCTGGATTTGAATCTGCTCGAGGACCAGGCGCTCGAGCACCTGTTCGCGCAGGACGCTCGGCGGCGGCAACTGCAACCCTTGCGCCAGCGCACGTTCCGAAATCGCCGCGGTCTGGCGGTTCAGTTCGCTGGTCAGCACGACACCCTCGTTGACCACGGCGGCGATGCTGTCGAGAAACTCTCCGTTGCTCGAAAGGTCCTCGGCGGGGCCCCGGGACGGCCACAGCAGCAGGGCGCTGGCGGCACTGGCGGCAATTAAATAGCTGAAATTGTTCATAAAAACGAAAAGGAAATCCGCTACGCGCGGCCGTTATTCGATATCCGGCGTATAGCCAAGAATACCACGTTCGAGCATCTTGTCGGCCGCGGTGCCGACACTCGTCATACCCTTCAACACCAGCTGCAGACCGAAGGACGAGTCGCGGGTTCCATCCCGAGTGGAGATGTGACGTCGTGAGACCAGCCGCAGTCCCCAGCAGCAGCTTTCGTATTCGAGGCCGAAGAACTGTTCGAGCGCCTCGTCGTCGCGAAACGAGAAATTGTACCTGCCGACGAAATTCCACCGTTCCGTCAATGGCCACGACCAGGAAATGTCACCTTGTTCGAGAGAGTCGCGGCGAAAACGATACGCGAGATTCAGAATCCTGTCGGACCGCGGGCGATACTGCAGGCGCGCCTCCGACTGTGCGGTACCGTCGTCTCCCGTACTCCATTGATGTCCGATGTCGAAGTTCAGGTTCTCGTAAAGTCTGAATCCGAGTTCCGCAATGTAATCGGACGACTCGCTCGTCAGGGTCGGCTGTCCCGGCAAACTGACGCCCTGTTCGCTCAGGTACAAAGCCTGGCCCACGGTTGCGGTCACCACTTCTTCGCCCGAATCGAGGTCCAGGATGCGGGTGGTGACCCCGACGCTCAGTTGATCGGTGTCGCCGATGCGATCCACGCCGAGGAAACGATTCTTGCGATACAACTGGACCAGGTTCAGATCGGGCACGATCGTGTCGAAGACCGGCAGATCGGCCTGTTCGCGGTACGGCACGTGGACATACAGGAGGCGCGGTTCCAGCGTTTGCAGCCAGTTGTGCGAGGTGCCGCCGGCCGACCGTTCGAGGATCACGCCGGTATCGAGGCTCGCGATCGGCAACGTGCGCGTCGGGGTTTCGCGCTGCCCCGCGACCGTATTGTTGAGCCCATAACGCGTGTGTTCGAGCGCGACCCCCGGCGTTACGAACCATCCGGAGACTTCCAGCGGCCATTCGACCTGTGGCGCCATATCGAGGCGCCAACCGGTCACTCCCTGGTCACGGTCGAAATACACGAGTTCGCTGTCGAAGCTGTATTGCAACCCGAGGAACCGGTTCGGCCAGGTGCCACTGGCGCGAAATTGCGGGAGGCGGCGATACGGTTCGTCCGCCGGGGCAATCGTGTCGTCGATAGTCTGGTAATCCTGAAGGCGACCCAGCAGCGACCAGTGCTCGCCGTAAAAATCGAACACCATGCTTCGATCGAGGTGCGTAATGCTCGATACGCTGAGGCTGCCGCCGAGATCTTCGAAGTAGCCGCTGTCCGACGCTTCGCGAAAGTCGATCCGGCCACGCCAGGCATTGTCGAAAATCGTCCAGTGGTCGATCGATAGCAGGTGCCGGTCGCGGCCGACCAGGTTGTCATCGGGCAGATACTCGAACTGCACCATGCCTTCGTTTCTTCTTGTCAGATAGCGAAACTCGGTCCCGAGTTGCACGCCGCGATCGGTCAGCAGGCGAGGTGTGAATGTGGCGTCGCGGTTTTCGGCGATATTCCAGTAGAACGGCATACGCAACTCGCTGCCGCTGCGTCCCGCACTGCCGATTTCCGGTGTCAATATGCCGGTCTTGCGGGCGCCGCTGATCGGGAACGACAGGAAGGGCGAGTACAGGATCGGTACTCCCTGAAAGCGCAGCTTGACGTTTCTCGCGGTGCCTGTGCCGCCCTCGGTGTCGAGATCGATATCGCCGGCTTCGATCAGCCAGTCGTCCGACCCGGGCGGGCAGGTCGTGTAGCTCACGTCATCCAGTTTCAGGGTGCCGTTCTCATTGATTTCGAGGACTTCCGCCGCTCCCCGCGATGCATTGCGGCCGAGGTGAAACTCCGCACCCTCGAAACGAATGCGGCCGGTCGCGTACGCAAACTCTGCGTTCGTACTGGTGATTTGCGTCGCCGGGTCCTCGTAGCGGACGCTGCCGTCGAGTGTGAGGGCCCTGGTCGTCGGGTCGTAAGAGGCGCTGTCGGCGCCGGCCAGCCGATTACCGCGCCGTACCAGCACGCCGCCGGTCATCGATGCATCCGGATCGGTGCCGAAGCGTGCCTCGAGCCGACCGGTCAGGAACTCGATGGTCTCCGGATCGCTGGAATCCAGCCGCTCGATATCCGATTCATCGGCCAACGATGGGGTGTACGGCACCTCGCAAATCCGGTCCTGCTGACCATAGGCGGGTGACAGCGCCAGTAACAGAACGCAGCCGGTGAGTGTAGGCAGGTGTCCGGACAAAATCGAAGCTTAAGTGTCTGGCAATTCGTAAACTGGCAAGGCGGTTGTGGGAAAAGATGTTATCAGGTATTGCGATTTGCTACCTTCGCATCTTCATACGCCTGGGAGACGTCACATAGACTGTACCGATACCGAAGCCGATAGGCGACTGCAGGAATTGGCAGGGTGGCTGCATGGAATGCACGGCCTGGCCGGTGCAACAATCGCACCGGCATCCGGGGACGCAAGTTTTCGTCGCTATTTCCGTGTGTCCGCCGGCGGTCTCACCCGCATTGCGATGGACGCACCGCCGAACCGGGAAGACAGCCGTCCGTACATTCGAGTGGCGAATCATTTCGAGAGTATCGGGATCAACAGCCCGAGAGTGCTCGCAGCAGATCTCGACCGGGGCTTTCTGTTGCTGACGGATCTCGGCTCGACGCAATACCTGACGGAACTGAAGGAGCATCCTGCCCGTGCGCCCGGCCTGTATGCCGACGCGTTACAGGCACTCATCAGGATGCAGGAACAGAGCCGGCATTTTCACCCGGAACTGCCGCCCTATGATCGCAAGCTGCTGCAGTTCGAGCTGTCCCTGTTCAGTGACTGGCTCTGCGCACGCCACTTGCACCTGGAAATACGCGGCCCCGACCTGGGCGCGTGGCAGGCGTGCTGCAACTGGCTGGTCGCCAGCGCATTACGGCAACCGCCGGTGTTCGTGCACCGCGACTATCATTCCAGGAACCTGATGGTGACGGCGGCAGACAACCCGGGCGTCCTGGACTTTCAGGATGCAGTCGTCGGGCCATTCACTTACGACCTCGTTTCGCTGCTCAAGGATTGCTATATCAAGTGGCCGGCTGAACAGGTGCGCGCCTGGGCCATGGACTTCTATTCCGGCATCGATGCGGATGTGCACGAACACATGACCGCCGATGAGTTCATGCGTTCATTTGATCTCATGGGCGTGCAGCGTCACTTGAAAGCGGCGGGGATTTTCGCAAGGCTGAAGGAACGAGACGGCAAGTCGTCCTACATGGACGACGTCCCGCGCACGCTGCAATACATCACCGACATCGCGCCGCGCTACGATGAGCTGTCATTCCTCTCGCGCTGGATCGACGAACAGGTATTGCCCCGTTTGCGGAAGCACCCATGATTGCAATGATACTGGCGGCCGGCCGGGGCGAGCGCATGCGTCCGCTGACGGACGAAATACCGAAAGCATTGCTCGCCGTGTCCGGCGTCAGCTTGCTCGAACGCCAGTTGCAGAGGCTTTCCCGGGCGGGCGCGAGCACCGTCATCATCAACCTGGGCTGGCACGGCGAAATGATCGTCGAGCGGATCGGCGACGGCAGCCGTTTCGGGTTGCAGGTCGTATACAGCCCGGAATACGACCAGGTACTCGAAACCGGCGGCGGTATCCGCCGCGCACTGCCGCTGCTCGGCACCGAACCGTTCTGGGTCTTGAACGCCGACGTCTACACCGACATGACCCTGCCCGTGGTCGATCTGGCCTCGACCAGCCTCGGCCACCTGATCCTCGTACCGACGCCGCCGCACAAACCACACGGCGATTTCGCCCTCGTCGCCGGCAAGGCAAAGAGGACCCCGAATCCTCCCCATACATTCAGCGGCCTTGCCTTTTATCGCCCGGAACTTTTTGCGAACACGAAGCCCGGCCGTTTCCCACTCGCCCCGTTGCTATTCGAAGCCGCCGACCGCGGCTCGCTCGAGGCCGAACTCTACACCGGCACCTGGCACGACGTCGGCACCCCCGACCGCCTGACCCAACTCAACGCCACCAGCCCACATGATGCCTGACCCCCCACGATGACCAGCGCAGACGATGCCTGCCCCCCGGCGACCAGCGCGGACGATGCCTGAACACACCCCCGACGACCGGTGCGGATGCCGGCTCGGGGGAGGCCTTTTCAGGATCGTGCGAAACAGGGATGTTTCGCCCGAAGCCTACAGGGACGTATTCACGGCGTTCCTGAAAAGGCCTCCCCCGAGCCGGCATCCGCCTCCAACGACGTCAGGAATAAAAAGCGCTGGCAATCCCCAGACGCTTCAGGAAATGCGCCTGCATACGCCCCGCAATCGACGGCATTTCCTCACGAACGCCGAGGCGCCTGAAATCCGTCATTTCGAGGTCCTTGAACCCACAGGGATCGATGCGCGAGAACGGCTCGAGATCCACGGCAACGTTCAACGCCATGCCGTGATAACTCGAACCACGCCGGATACGGAGACCGACGCTCGCCAGTTTGCGGCCCTCGACGTAGACCCCGGGCGCATCCGGCCTGCTCGAGGCACGAATGTCGAAGTCCGATGCCATGTCGACGACCGATTGTTCGAGCGCGGTCACCAGGTCGCGGATGCCGAGACGGGAACGTTTGAGATCGAGCAGCGGGTAGATCATGAGCTGGCCCGGCCCGTGGTAGGTGACCTGGCCGCCGCGGTCCACTTGTACGACCGGTATGTCGCCGGGTGACAGCAGATGTTCGCGGCTCGCGTTGAGGCCGAGGGTAAAAACCGGCGCGTGCTCGGTAAACCAGAGTTCGTCCGGTGTCTCGGGGCCGCGGGTCTCCGTGAACTGCTGCATCGAACGCCACACGGGTTCGTAGTCGCGCCGCCCCAGCGAGCGGATGACAGGGCCCGCTCGCGCAGCCAATGTCCTGGCGGGGATTGTCACAAGGCCACCAGGACCAGTTCGTGGTCGCTCAGGTCGCGATAGATGTTGTCCAGTTGATCCTGTGACGTCGCCATGATCGTGACCGTGATGGCCAGGAAATTGCCCTGGCTGCTGGTCGATTCGCGGATTGCCTGGTCGTCGATCGGGCCGGTGTGCCGCTCGATGATGCGCACCGCGGCGTCACGAAACCCGACGTTGTCCCTGCCCATCATCTTGATCGGGAACTCGCAGGGAAATTCAAGGAGACTGTCTGTCATCGATTCCACCGCCGGCACCGGCAGCCGGTCATTCGAACCAGAGCATGACTCCGTCACGGGCGCGTTGCCAGATGGATCCGTTCGGATTTTCGTCCAGTGCGCGCAGGGGTTCGTTGATGAGGCTCGAACCCTGCAACGTCACTTGCAACTCCGCCAGAGGTTGTCCCAGCGCGACCGGTGCGTACAGCACGGCCGGCATGTTGAGGACGGATTCGACGTCGTCGAAGCTGCCGCGAGGGACTGTGATGTAGAGATCCTCCGGCAGCCCGAGCTGGGTGAATTCATTGGCGGCTTTCCAGATCCTGGCCTCTGCAACGGCCTCTCCGGCCTTGTACAGCAACCGCGTCTCGTAAAAACGGTATGCGTAATTCAACAGCGCCTGGCTGCCGTCGATACGTGCTTTGGGACTGGCGCTGCCCAGCACGACAGCCACGACGCGCATTTCGTCCCGTTGTGCGGCAGACACCAGGCAATAACCGGCATCGTCAGTATGACCGGTTTTCATGCCGTCCACACTCGAATCGCGCCACAAGAGCGCGTTTCGATTGCGCTGGGTAATGTCGTTGTAGGTGAATTCCTTCATGGAATACCAGCGATAGTATTCCGGAAACTGTTCGATGATGGCGCGCGCCAGTGTCGCCATGTCCCGCGAGGTCGAATAATGATTCTCGGCGGGCAAACCCGTTGCATTCATGAAGTGGCTGGAACTCATACCGAGCGCTGCTGCGTAGCGGTTCATGACTTCGGCGAAGACTTCCTCGGTGCCGGCAACGTATTCGGCCAGGGCAACGCTCGCATCGTTACCCGATTGCACGATCAGTCCCTGCAGCAGGTCGCCGACCTGGACACGCGTTCCGACTTCGACAAACATCCTCGAGCCCTGGGTGCGCCACGCCTTTTCACTGATGGTGACCTGATCGTCGAGACTGATCTGGTTTTCTTCCAGCGCCTTGAATATGGCATAGGCCGACATCAGCTTTGTGAGGCTGGCCGGAGCGAGTTTCTTGTCGGCTTCCAGGGACGCCAGTTCGAAACCGGTCTTACCCGCAACCACGAAATAACTCTTGGCGCCGATCATCGGCGCGGCCGGGATCGGGATGTCCTCAGCCTGCGTTGGCGTGGAAAACATCGAAGCGGCGAGCAGCAGCGGGAGCAGCGTGTTTCGACGAGCCACCGGAATTTGACGCAGCGATTGGCGTGAGTGAATAGCCCCCATTGAACGTTGATACTCCTTTATTCCCTGACCAGGTGCGCGTCGGAGATCCCCAGGTCCTGCAGGCGCAGGACGATGGAATCGTATTGCATGACATCGGCGATCGGACCAATACGGACACGATAGAGCGCCGGCGACGATGTGGCGTCTTCGTCCACGAACGCCGGCCCGACGCCGCCCTGTTGCAGCATGGCGAAGCGGCGGCGCGCATTTTCCTCGTCGCCGAAGGCACCGACCTGCACGTAAAGGCGTGTTTCCGCAGTGACTTCGACCGGTGCGGCCGCTGCGATCAGCGTTGCCTCCGGCCGCGCTTCGTCGAAGCCCAGGGCGGTGACTTCCACCAGGCCCGTGCCGTCCTTGACGATATCGAGACGCAAGGCGGCCGCATAGGACAGATCGATGATCCGGTTGGCGACAAACGGGCCGCGATCGTTGACTCGTACAACGGCAGATTTGTTATTGCGGAGATTTCTGACCCTGACATAGGTCGGCAACGGCAGCGTCTTGTGAGCCGCCGTCATCGCGTACATATCGTAGGGCTCTCTGCTCGAGGTCAGCTTGCCGTGAAACTTTTTGCCGTACCAGGACGCGACACCGCGTTCCTTGTAGCCGTCGCTCATGGCCATGACCTGGTAACGGCGTCCGTGCACTTCGTAGAAAGGTCCGTTGCCGTACCGGCTTCTGGCTTCCTGCCGCGGAACGGGATCGGCAGACGGCGTTGGCTCCCGGGTCGCGCAGCCCGTCACCAGGGCCAGGGCAGCCGGCACGATGAGCCACGCCGGCCCGAGTCTTTCAAGACTCGCCACGTTCAACCTCGAGCGCGATTTCACGGCCGAGTTGATGCACCGCCAGTGCGTACATCACGCTGCGATTGTAGCGGGTAATCACGAAGAAGTTGTGAAAACCCACCCAGTATTCGTTGCCGTTCTTGCCTTCGAGCGTCAACAACTGGCTTTCGCAATCGCCCGGCAGCTCGGTCGAGAACAGAACGCCCCGTTCGCTCAACGAATCCACGGTGTCTTGCGGAGACAACGCATTTTTCGGCAGCTCGCCCTGCCACTCGGAACCCAGGCTCGCCTGGGCCACGATCGGTGTGCCGCTTTGCCAGCCGTGCGCGACAAAATAGTTTGCGACGCTGCCGATGACATCCTGCCAGTTACTCCAGATATCCCGCTGACCGTCCTTGCTGGAGTCGACCGCATAGGCTCTGAAACTGCTCGGCATGAACTGCGGCGCTCCCATGGCGCCCGCGTATGATCCGGTTGCCTCGGTGGCGTCGAGGCCTTCTTCGCGTACCAGGAGAAAGTATTGTTCCAGTTCGCGCTGGAAGAACGACGCTCTTGGCGGATAGTCGAACGCCAGCGTCGACAGCGCATCCAGCACGCGATACTTGCCCGTGATGCGGCCGAAGTAGGTTTCGACACCGATGATGCCGACCAGGATCTCGGGGGAGACGCCGGTTTCCTGGCTGATTCGCTCGAGCTGCTCGCGATGCGTCCGCCAGAACTCGGCGCCGGCCTTGACTCGTTCGTCGGTCAGAAAAATAGCGCGATACTCATGCCAGGCCTTCGTTTTTTCGGCCGGCCTGCTGATGGCGTCGAGGATCGACTGCTGCGTTTCCGCCTGTTCGAGTACCGAGCTCAGCACACTCCGTTCGTAACCATGCGTGGACACCATGGTCTCGATGAATTGCCGCACTTCAGGCCGTTCCACATCGAGCGCGTAAGCGGCCTGGATACCGCACAGGGATTGCAGCAGCAACACGATGCCGACATTTGCGAGCTTCATACTGTAAGGTGCCTTGGTGTCCTGCCCCACAAATAACGACCGAACAGGGGACTAGTGCACCCCGTCGTAAATAATGAAACATTCTCGCGGCGCCTTTTCGCGCCTGGCGGCGTTGCGACTCCTCGCAATAGCGGTGCTATTACTCGTCGTCGCGCCTTACCAGCCACGAAAATTCGCTCGCGAGAATGTTCCATTATTTGCGACGGGGTACACTAGAGCCAAGGAGAACCCGAGGACCTGCAGCGGTTCGGCACTGTCCCTGTAAACGGAATTCAGCACCGTGATCGTGATGACGGTGAGCATGCCGGCCGCGATCGAAGCCACGCCGGCCACGCGGGTGACGCGCTTCCAGAAGAAAGCCGCGAGCAGCGGCGGCGCCAGCGAGGCGCCGATCATCGTGTAGGACACGAGCGCCATCTCGAGAATGGTTTCGAACTGGCTCATCAACAGGTATGCCAGAATGCCGAGGACGACGATGCACGCCCGCTGCATCCAGACGACCCACGATGGAAACCATCCCCGCCAGCACCGTGAAGCCGATGATGAGCGCGGCCGCGATCAGCATGCCGGTCTCCGGCGTGATCGCGCCTTCCGACAGGATACCGATGAAGCGGCCACCGCCTTTGAACTGGCAGCCGGCGATCACCATGTAGGCGACGACGAGGTGCTCCGGCGACACCGTTTCGTAGAGGTCACAAGGCGAGCAGCGCGGCAATCGCCACGCCGATGAACGTGCCGATCGCGTAGCCGAACATGCCGACCAGGATGCCCGGTGCGATGAGCGGCTGCCAGCCCTTGCTGGCGGCGAGCGCGGCCGCGGTGGCCGGTCCCAGGATGCAGGCGTTCGACGCGATCATGACTTCGGCGAGGTCGAGCTTCAGCAGCTTGCCGAACAAGACCA
>JBOHZD010000395.1:0-16281 GCA_050738315.1 Woeseiaceae bacterium | reverse complement strand
ATGATCGGGCCAGCCCTTCCAGATACTTCCGTTCAGGGTCTGAAAGGCTAATGGTATATGGGCTTTTGCGAGGCACCGTGCGACTCCCACTGGCGACATGGTGCTACCATTATACGTCATTGTATTTGTGGGGACCTGTACTAAGTATCTATGCATCCAACGAAGCCAGCCCCCGCAGTCCGGGAAAGGCGAAGCACCCTCTCCGGCCCAAATGGAGGAGATGTACGCCAAATTCAATACCTGGAAAGAGAAGTTCCACGACAACATCGTCGACATTGGCGGGAAACTAGGCGGCGGAAAAATCGTCACTTCAGAGGGTGCGACGGACGGTCCTTTCGTGGAAGCCAAGGAGGTGATCGGTGGCTACATGATCGTCTCGGCAGAAAGCATGGAAGAGGCGGTGGAGGTAGCCCAGCAGAGCCCTGGCGTCTGGATGCCTGGATCGAGCGTGGAAGTCAGAGAGATCAGCAGGCCTTGAGGGTACCGAAGCTCGTCGAGCACTTTTTCCGGCACGAGTACTGCAGGCTCGTAGCGACGCTGTCTCGTCGCGTCGGCGTGCAGCACATCGAAGCTGTTGAGGTGTGGCGCTGAACACCCTCATGGGAGAGTTGCGTCAACGAACGCGCCGCCACGAGATCCTGGAGCAAAACGCGGAAGAAGCCACCAGTACTCCGGAGAACGGTCCGAAGTGCTACCTTGCGGGTGAGGTGCGGGACGACCTCTTGCGCATGCTCTTCGTCTGCTGCGACGAGGCGATCCCCGAGGAGTCGAAGCTCGTCTTGGCGCTCAAGACCCTTTGCGGATTCAGTGTTCGGGAGATTGCGCTTCGGTTGTTTGCGAGCGAGGCTAACGTCTATAAACGCTTCAGCCGAGCCCGTAGCCGACTGCGAGAACTCAAGCCTCCCTTCGACGAGCTCACTGACCCGCAATATTCCTCTCGGCTACCGGCCGTCAACAAAATTCTCTATGTGCTATTCACGGAAGGTTACCTGTCCTCGCACTCGGAGATGGCGATCCGCCGCGAGCTTTGCGACGAGGCCGTCCGGCTAGCCGCGATCCTCGCCGAGCATCCGGTCGGCCAGGTTCCAGAAACGTATGCGCTGTTGGCTCTAATGCACCTGCACGTCGCACGTATGACCGCGCGTCAGGATGGCTCTGGCGGATTACTGCTTTTGGAGGAGCAGGACCGAGCGCGCTGGGACCGGCAGAGAATCGAAGTTGGACTTGAGTGGCTCGCCAAATCCGCAGAGGGCGACGTTTTTTCGCGATATCACGCCGAGGCCGGAATCGCAGCCGAGCACTGCCTCGCGCCCTCGTTTCGGGAGACACGTTGGGAGACGATAGTGGAATGCTACCGACTGCTGGAGCGGACCGCGCCCTCGGCGATCCACAGCCTTAACCGCGCAGTAGCGGTTGCCGAATGGCAAGGACCCGACGCGGGACTTGCTGTTCTACGTGGCTTCGAGCCACCGACATGGCTAGTCGACTCTTACTTATGGGCTGCTGTCCTGGCCGATTTGCATCGGCGCTGCGGAAACTCCCACACCGCGAAACGTTACCGAGATGAAGCGTTTAGATCAGCTCCGACTCCGGCCGTGAGGGAGCTTTTGCAGCGACGACTGGAGATATCCGCCGCTGGCTGATCGGCCTGTAGAAGAATCGAGCCAACCTTTTGTTTTCTTCCGCAAGGTCCGGTCATGGCCGTTCTGAGTCGGTCGGCTCGTAGTATGATGACGGGCAGAAGTTGACCCAAAGCGGAAGTACAGTCTAACTCAGCACATCGCAGATGTATTGGCTATGAGTAACGAGAATTCGCACCACGAGGTCGACCACAATATTGAACGAGTGAGACGTTACGCAGATGGGGCGGCGCTGATCTTCACAAACGCCGAAGCTCTCTACGACGAAGCTCAATTGCTCGGACAAGCGGGCCGTTTCGCGCGAGCTACAGTTCTCCACCAAATCTCAATGGAAGAATGCTCCAAGATCGACACACTAGTAGCGTGACCCGTAAATAACGAAACATTATAATTGCGCATACCTGGGGTACACAGAGGTATCAGGCATGCGACAGACAGAACTGAACTTGAAGAAGCGGGAGCGGCGGATCGTGGATGAATTTCGTTCCAAGGGCCTGCATATGGCGCGAGAGTTCAATCGGGCACACATTCTGGCGGCATTAGATCGCAAGGTGCCGGAACGGCAGATCATCGAGGTGCTCAATGTGGGGCGCACGGCGATTTGGCGGACCCGTGCGGCGTATCTGGAGGGCGGACTGGATGTCGCGCTGCATGATGAGCCTCGACCGGGCAAGCCTAAACGATACGCAGCGGATGCTGAGGCGCAGGTGACGGCGCTGGCCTGCTCAGCCCCGCCGCCTGGGGCACGGCGCTGGAGTGTGGCGCTGCTGACCGAAGCGGCGCGGCGCCATCCACAGATGAAGACGATCAGTCGAGAGACGATCCGGCGGATTCTAAAAAAAACCTCCTCAAACCCTGGCGCAAGCTGATGTGGTGCATTGGCGAACTCACCCCGGAGTACCGCCGGCGTATGTACGATCTGCTGGAGCTGTATGCTCGGCCGTACGATCCACGCGAGCCGGTGATTTGTTTGGATGAGAAAAGCAAGCAATTGCTGCGCGAGACGCGCCGCCCCTTGCCGGCGAAGCCTGGAACCCCGGCCAGGGAGGATTACGAGTACGAACGTGCCGGTACCTGCAATATTTTTGTCGCCGTCGAGCCTCGCGGTCAACGGCGGCTTACGCAGGTTACCGCGCGGCGCACCAAGGTGGATTTCGTCAGCTTCGTCTGCCGAATGCTGCGCAGCGGGTATTCGCAAGCGCGCAAGGTTCACCTGGTCCTGGACAACCTCAACACCCACTTGCGCACCAGCTTCGAAGAAGTGCTGGATGCCAAGTCCGCCGCGAGCCTGCTGCGCAGGATCGAGTTCCACTACACGCCGCAGCATGCGAGTTGGCTGAACATGGCCGAGATCGAAATCGGCGTCCTGCAGCGCCAATGCCTGGCGCGCTGTGCCGCCGAGCAAACCACTCTCGCCACCGAGGTGGCGGCGTGGCAGCGGCGGCGCAACGCCGCTCGATGTGGCATCGACTGGACCTTTACGCGTCGAGATGCAGATCGGAAGCTGGGTCGCCATTATGTTTCTTAATTAACGTGTCGCTGTACTAGGTGCTGCGGCGACCTCCATTCTGATTGGCCATGATGTAGACGAGGCCCGCCTCGCCGGAGCATTTCGCAACTACAAAGCCAAGAACCATGCGAACGCCTTCTTTGCGAGGACTACGGACGAGGAAATGGCCGCTCGCGCACGTGGGGACTGGAAAGCTGCGAGCGAAGCGTTCAAAAAGTTTCAGGACAAGTTCCACGGCGAGGTGAACACTATCAAGAATGCGGGTCTGTACGTCGACTTCCAAGACGGTCAATTCACGGCTCCGTTTGATGCAGTCGACGAACCCACGGCAATAGCTTTCCAGTGCGTGAACGCCTACTTCCTTAAGCATTGCGATAATTTTCTGCGGTTGTTGCGTCGGATGGTGTCGGAGCCGAATTTCTATGCGGAGTTGACTAAGAACTTCGTAGAGCAGTCGGAAGCACTACGCGCCGCTAAAGAGTTGGACCCTCAACAGATTCAGGACGCGCTAATGGAAGAATTGCGTGCGAATTATGTGAGCAAGATGGCGGAAAGGAACTAAACGACTTGCCATGATGCGCCTATTTTTTGTCAATCTTGGCGTTCAGCGTACCTACGGTTCAGCTAGCACCGCTTCTGGCCGGATCGAGACGATCGCGTCGTAGTATCATGACTGGCACACTCTGACCCACAGGAGACGTTCGCGATGCGATCAGAAAATGAGAATAGCGTTCTCCTTTTGGTGGGGCGGGGAGCGGACGGTCACAGCAGCTAATCAAATCAGGAAGTCAACATCATCGCCAACTATACAATTCCGGTCGATTTTAACAACAGAGATAACGATGGCTCTGTTCGACTGATTACGGACGGAACGACGCAGTTCATAATTGATCGCGGTATTCAACTGGTTAACGGGGCAGTAGTTCGCCTATCTGACGGCGAAGTGACTGCCGCAGGTGTATTGGAGTATCGCGACGGCATTTGGGTTGCGACAGCTCTCAAATGGGAGCCGCACTAGTTGGATTGAGTGGCAGCTTGTGGCCGGCTGCCGTCCGTCGCGGAACAATTAATCTTGATAACCGACCGTCCGCTCTTAGACGAAGCGCCTCCCGGTTGATGAACTAGTGATGCCCATTTGCAGGAGGAAAATCTAGCAACTACCCAGGCGGTTCGCCGAGGATCCGCGCTGTGCTTGGACAGCAACTCTGAAAGAACGCTGGAGTCAGTCCTTCTCGCTATTCAGGCGGGGGAATTTGCTGAATCCAATCGGCAATATTCTTCGTCGAAATGTCTGTTGGGGCAGTACCAAGCCGCGAATTGCCTCTCCACAGACTCAGGAGATGCATATTGTGCTGGTCGGTCGTAAATTCCATCCTGATCATCATGTTTCCATCCGGCATGGTTTTGAGCTCGCGAGCCAGTTCTTCCAGGAAACCGCGATACTCAGCCGGTTTTACCGGCGGCCGTCCACTCACCGTTATTCCAAGTCTGCTTTCGAGCGCGCTCTCGAGCGCCGAGATCCTCTCCTCATCGGGCCTTATATCGTTGAGGATCCACCGCCAGAATCGCCCGGCCTCGGAAGCCGGCAGATACATTCCTCGTTCTCCTTCTGTCTGAATGTTTCCGGGAGTATCAAGGAGTATTACTTGCGTAAACCAACCCGCATAACGTCGAAGCTCGCGCTTTTCAGACTCTTCCAGTACCTCAAACGACGTTTCTAAAATCCGTGCGGTACGAGCAATGTCTGCGGGAGACAAGGGATATGCCTTGCTCCATTCAAGCGGGTGCCGAAAGATAGCATCCACATCACCGTTTCTGAAAAAGAAACCGGTCTCCTCCTCCAGCCGTTGGTGCGCAGCAGTGATCTCAGCCAGATACGTCACAGCATTCGCTGCCAGTTCTTTTGCCACAGCCTTGCCGTGGTCAAGATCAATCGCCATTTCCGGCACCATTCTGGAATCGGAATGGCTAGGCAGGTATCCGAACGCTCTCCCATCTATTAAGTAAGGATGCTGAAGCCTAAGCCTCAGATAGGCGATATCGGGAATCACGAGATTGTCGTCAATTGCCCCCTGCTTCAATAGGACCTCAAGGAACTCGAGCAAGCCGACTTCGGAATTATCCTCGCACCGTTCGGCTGGCGAAACATTCCTCGGTAGCTCGCTTGAGCGGGGTTTCCTGCCGTGCGCCGCCAACCCGTTCAGATCATAAAGGTCGATGGTGGCGCCGTATTGGCGTGCCAATAAGTAAAGGGCCGACGCGAGAGAACCGTCAGCAACAATACAGCTTCCGAACCGGTCCATATACATGCCGTCGGAATCACTGATGAGTAGGATCGCATCCCCGTCCGATTCACTGTCCAGCAAACCCCAAGGGGCGGTAATTCCGGTCATGGCGAGACTGCCGTCCTCGAGTTCGATCGCTTGGGTGAGCGCGGAATAATGCATTTCGGATTCGAATCGCTTTACCCAAAGGAGCTCTCGCCCCCTGGACAACTTCGCAATCAGCGGCTTCCGATCATCCCTGCCCGTCAATAGAACCCCGCCGCCGGACAGGTCATTGAACGTTACCCTGGCGCCGTCCAATGCCGCGTACTCCTCGGCGACCTCGACCGTCCTCTTCGTCACATGGAAATTGAGCAAGCGCAAGCCTCGCCAGCTGCCGCCGGTGGCATCGCTGACGGCCAGGACTTCGAATTTATCGTCTGCTCGCCGGGCATCGAGGAATCGGCAGCGTCCGCAGCCGGGAACGGCAGCAGATTCGATAGCGTCCCCCTGACGATCGACGTAAACTAGATACTCGCGCATCAAACGCCAGTCTCCTTCCGTCCGACTGTACAGTCCGCCGTCAGCATCGGCATAAAGATCTGGCAACCTGGATATGGAGAACTCGCTCGAATCGCCGACCACTTTACCCGTCCAGTCGTAGGTCCGTACGTTGACGTACGAGCCGATACCAGCTTCGGTCGAATAGAAGCTCGAACCTATCCACACGCTGAACGCGTCATCCGTTGCATGAATCGCTTGCTGATGCATATCGTGATCGACGCCCAAGATGAGCTGATGCAAGCCACCATCCGTGTCAATAGTCCACAGTTCGATGCGTCCCCCCTTGTCATGGATGCCGGAGATGTCTCTGCTGCTTTCGTTTGGGTAACGCGCTCTATTCCAGAGAACAATGCGTGGCGTCGACCGTCTCGCGTTTACCGCGATAATCTCCCAACCGATTCGATCGTAAACCTGCTGCCAAACCAGGCGGCCACTCCGGGAAAACGCAGCCAGCATCGGCTTTGGCGGTAGACCGCCAGTATCGCTGCGCGCGCCCGCCGCGTATCCGGCTACGATAATAGTACCCGTTGGACTTTCCGCCAGAAGCAATCCGCCGTCGCCATTCCCTATTCCCGATTCGACATTTGAGCGCGTGCCGAATTGAATATGATGCCCGCCCGAATCTGCCACTTGGGAGAGGGCGGTCGTTGTCGATAGGGACAACAGCTCAGCAGCGACAATGCAACTTAAAAGAGCGCCTTGTCTCATCGGGCAATCCTGATCTTCAAGTTGCGGACAGCTATAAGATAATAGCGTACTTTTTTGCGTGTTTTACCCGCCATGATTCATCATTGGACGGCATACCATGAAATTCGATTGTCTCCGAGGGCCTTGACGGCCCGTGTATTGCCGGGCCATTGCCGGGGCCGCATTCGTTTAGTAAGGACCTTGTGTCCACGCGCATCTCCAACTCGCCTATTAATAGCTACTACTTATGAACGCCCGAATTTCTTCGGGAGACATCGCCTAATTTCGGTGGTACTTGCTGCTGCGGGTTGCCCGACAATTGACGAATACTCAAGCGGGGATGGCTATCCTACCCGACGAGTCAAGCTCCAACGACCCTTTCAATCCGCAGCCCAAGAGCTGATGTTCAGATTGCGGCGTGCGCCCGACAGCCAACGGCGCGAACCAGCCGACCTGTCCTCTGTGATAGGGTGCCTTTCTAATCGGTCGAGCATGGTTTGAGCTATGCGGGCTCTTCTTCTGGCAGGGAACGGGTTTATCGGCTCGCGCACGGCGGTTCGCCTCGCAGACCAGGGCGTTGACGTAACTGTCCACCATTGCGGTCGTTGCCCGGCACCGTCGGGCGACGCAATCAAGGAGCTTGTCGTCCCGAGAACGGACCCACCGATCGTTGAGTTTCCCGCGGCTGCGGCAGATATCTGGGTCAACACAGTCATCCACTTTTTTTGCATGGGCGGAGAGGACGCCGCTGCATTCGTGAGCGCGTTTGACGGCAAGGCAAATCGGCTGATGCTGATCTCTTCCTGCGACGTCTATCGTGCCTATGGTCGATTCACCCGCCTAGAGCCTGGCCCGCCGGATTCGACGCCGATCGCCGAATCGGGCCCGTTGCGCAGGCACCACTACCCCTATCGCGCCAGCGCCCCTGATCCAACGCACCTTCACTACTGGTACGAAAAACTCGAAGCCGAGCGTCACGTCGCGCAAGCGAAGACCTCTGAATTTGTGATCCTTCGATTGCCGAAAGTCTATGGTCGAAGCGGAAACGATGACCTCGGCACGGTTTACGGCTTTGCCGACCAACCCCACTGGCGGTGGACACACGGCCACGTCGAAAACGTCGCCGCCGCAATTGCGACCGCCGCTCTTCACCCAAGGTCGGCGGGTGAAATCTTCAATGTTGGTGAGGTCGATACTCCAACCATGGGCGAACGTCTTACGCGGCTTCCAGAGAGACCCTCAACTCCTCCCCCAGCGATGGACTATGACTTTGCGCAGGACCTAAATTTTCAGACGAGCAAGATCCGATCCCTGATTGGTTATCAGGACGTCGTGGATGAAGGCGAGGCGATGCGCGCAGTCGCTGCAATGGCGCCGGCGAAATAGCGACCGTTCGCACCACTGTCAGGCAGGCGGGCAAACCAACGACCACCTCCGGCAAAAGCCACTCTGGCGTCAAAACTAAGGGAATGACCGGCATGGGTCGAGATCCGACAATTGGACTCGATTCGTGGTGACGACGAGCCATAGGACAGCTGTCGACTCGATTCGGACAATTGTGGTCCTGCCCCCGGCTCCTCATAGACCATTCACGTACTGGCAAAACGGACGCGCTGTAAGATTCCATATACCGGAGCGACTAATACCAATAACAAGATCATGGACCGGCAATGCCTGTAGATTTTGAAGAGCTTATAGGACAGAACATGGGTCGTATTCGCCTCATTGCGCGCAGATATGCAGCCCATGACGACGTCGACGATCTTGTCCAGACTATTCTCCTGCAGGTATGGCGAAGCTATGGCAGTTTTCGTGGCGATGCAAGAGTGGAAACGTGGGTTTATCGCGTCGCTCTCAATACGGCCATGACCCACTTCGGACAAGCTGCGAGAGATCGTGATGGACGGGTCAAACTGCACGCGGCGGTTCCGTCACAGGCTTTGACTACAAACGCCACGTCCGAGGCTGAAATATTGAACGGCTTTCTGGGCTCGCTGGGCGATATCGACGCATCAGTTCTCATGATGTATTTGGATGGACTGTCGGGTAAGCAAATCGCGGCTGTGCTCGGCATACAAGCCAACGCAGTTCACGTGCGGATCAGTCGTCTAAAGCAAAAATTCCATCAAATGTTTGTGGAATAAGGGTACGAAGAATGGAACTGGATGACTTGAAGATTGTTTGGAGGAGAGAAATGGAGATGTCGGTGTCATCGGCAGAATTGTCGTGGGATGCGATCAAGCAAAACGTGTCTGAGGTACGCCGCAGCGTGCGGCTGCGGGACTTCTGGGTCGTGCTGGTGCTGCTCTTCTGGGCAGTCACGAGCGTGCTTTCCACTGAACTGTCCGGATGGCTGTCTACCCTCAGTCTAGCGTTGGTGCTGGGTACGACTGGGTTTCTTATCTATGTACTGATTGGCGTAAGGGCGGTCGCGAGCACAGATGACTGGACTCTGTCATCGAGACTCGCGAGCGAGATCCAGAGGTTGGAGAAACAAGCAAAGGTCGTGAAGGGGTTTGGCTCCTGGTATCTGTTGCCCATGTTCTTCGCCGTGATATCGACAGCGCTCGCCGGCTTTCACGAGCGCACTGGCAATTACATCCCCGGTCTCAATTTTTGGATCTATTCCGCAATCTGTGCCGTTGTGTTCGGCGGAACAATGTGGCTGCATCGCAGGGAGGCACGAACGAAGATCCAGCCACTCCTCACCCGCTTGAAGGAATTGCAACGTGAGCTGATGGACTGAGCAAGACATGCACGACGCGAAATTGCTTTTTTTGTTTGTCAGTACCGAAAATGTACTGATCAATCTTAAAACCAAAGAACCATTCGTGGACCGCCCGCCGTCCGCGGCGGGCTCAATTTTGCGGCCATCGACCGTCTGCTCCTAGGCGCTTGCTGACGGTCAGGCGAATGAACGGCCAGCTTCCGCGACCGGCCAAGAGCTGCCGGTGATGAACACTGTAATCACGGTCCATTGCGACACGGAGCGCGCAAGGACGCGGTGGTATGGAACCGCAGATAGTCTCACTATGCCGCTTCTGCATGTAAGCGAAGCCCGAGCGCTTTTGCGACCTTCAAAACGGTTGCGAGGCTCGGGTTACCATCCTCACTCAGCGCCTTGTAAAGACTTTCTCGGCTGAGTCCCGCTGCTCGTGCCACACGCGACATGCCCTTCGCGCGGGCAATATCGCCGAGCGCACGCGCTATTCCGGCAACGTCGTCGGGCGCCTCGACCAGCCACGCGTCAAGGTAAGCAGCCATCTCCTCCGGCGTGCGCAACTGTTCAGTGACGTCGTAGGGAAGGGTTTTTGTCTTCACGCGGGATTTGGTTGATTTCTTACGCATCGTGGCAATCTCAAAGATCCTTGGCAAGGGCAATGGCCGTCTTGATATCTTTCGGTTGGGTCGACTTGTCCCCACCCGCAAGCAGGATAATCAGTTCAGTACCTCGTTCGGTATAGTAAACTCGGTAGCCTGGACCGACGTCGATCTTGAGTTCGCAGATCCCTGCAGCCAGCCGTCGGTGCCGGCCCGGATTCCCGTGTGCCAGCCGATCGATTCGAACCTGGATACGTGCTCGACCCTGACGGTCCTTAAGGGCGTTAATCCAGTCCCGATAGACCTCCGTCATTCTTATGCGCACTTGACAAGTGTATCCCGCAGGATACACTTGTCAAGTGCCAGAATCGCGAAACCGCCAGGCACTGCATGCGACTGGAGGTCGGACCCGACTTCCAGCGAGTTTCTGCAAGTTCCGGTCAAGTGATGCGCCGTGCAAGTGCTTGATGCATTTCTACGACGAAAACCGCTGCACCTGCCTGTCGGACTTTCCTCTGGACGCGGATTCACTGTTCTGCTAGCGTCATTTGCATTATCCGCGGCCACGTCGGTACACGTGGCAAAGGCGCGCAAGGGACCAGGAACACCGCGCCACGGTCCTGAAAGAACCGGGTCCCACCGTCGCGAAAGCAACTTCAACGCAAGCTGAGCTGAATTAAGTAGCTCAGCATCTTCGATCAAGCCGGGCGGCTGACATAGCCCGGCATCTTCCCGCCAGACGGACTTCGGTCTGTCACTGGCTCATCAAGCGCGCCCCTGGCGCATTTTCGAGCAAATGCCTTCGAGGAGGTAACTGTCTGCCTGTGTTCGGGCCTTGGCAAGGCCAGCTGGTTGCCACCGTTCGACGTCCACAGATGTCCGCGGTGAGCCCAAGAGAGGTTTCGAGTCCATGGGATTGGTGTCCCGCGACCGATTTCCGACGACGGATCGAGAGATCCGGAGTTGGACTGCGCACTCCTCACGGATGCGCAGTGGTCAACAAAACTCACCGTACGAGATTGCACCGTGAAGGACTTGAACCACCAGCTCAGGACACTCTGCCGACGGAATCGGGACGGCAGCTTCGGCACCCAGGACGGACGCTGGCACATGCTCGACCTGATGGCGACCCAGCTCCATGAGCTCGGTTACCGCAAGATGCGGGCGACGTCGCTCAAGCCGAAGCATGTGAACGCCTTGGTCGCCCGCTGGCGCGAGCAGGGCATCAGCACCGGCACCCTTAAGAATCGCCTGTCTGTGCTCCGCTGGTGGGCCGGCAAGGTGAACAAATCCAGTGTCGTCGCCAAGGGCAACGACGCCTACGGCATCGGCACCCGGATGCTGGTCAGCAATAAATCCAAGGCCCAGACTCTGGACAAGGCCAAGCTCGCGAAGATCGACGACGAGTACGTCCGGCTGAGCGTGCGGCTGCAGGCCGCTTTCGGCCTGCGCCGGGAAGAAGCGATCAAGTTCAGTCCGAGTTACGCCTTTCGCGGCGACCACATCGCCCTGAAACCGAGCTGGACCAAGGGCGGCCGGCCGCGAACCGTCCCGATCACCAACCACCATCAGCAGCGCCTGCTGCGTGACGTCGCCGAACTCGCCAAGGGCGGCTCACTGATCCCGGCGCATCTCAACTACGTGCAGCAACAGCGTCGCTACGACCGGCAGATCCGAAAGGCGGGGATGAGGAACCTGCACGGCTTGCGTCATGCGTACGCCCAAAGGCGATACCGGCAACTGACGGGGTGGAATTGTCCGGCAAGGGGAGGCCCGGCCTCGCAGGACCTGTCGCCGGAGCAGCGGGCGATCGATGAGGAAGCCCGGCTCACCATCAGCCATGAGCTCGGACATTCCCGAGCGGCGATCACAGCGGTCTACACCGGAAAATGAACGCGGCCAGCGAACCGATCTTCCTGCCGCGGCTGCTGCGCTTCCGCGACGCACCCCGCTACCTCGGCATGGACCGCAACCGCTTCAACGCGGAAGTCCGGCCGTACGTCACGAACATTCCGATCGGCCGGCAGGGCATCGCCTTCGACCGGCCTGAACTGGACGCCTGGGCGGATCAGTATAAGTCGCGCAACGGGCGTCCCGCCGAAAGGAGAACATCATGGGACGCAGAAAATCACCGGGTCTCCAGAAGCGAGGCCGCATCTGGTGGATCGACAAGAAAATCAAGGGATACGGAAGCGTGGCAGAAAGCTGTAGCACGTGTGATCTCGCAGAGGCCGAGCGCTACCTGACGCACCGCCTGGAAGAGATTCGTCAAGCGGTCGTCTATGGCATTCGACCGACACGGACGTTTCAGCAGGCCGCGATCAAATACGTGAATGACTATCGACACAAGAAAAGTCTGGATCGCGATGTGTATGCCTTCAATCGCATCATCCCGCATATCGGCGATCTGACTCTGGATCGCATTCACAACGAAACGTTGGCGAAATACCGGCAAGCCTGTCGCGCGGACGGGGTCACGGCCGGCACCATCAACAAGGAACTCTCCTGCATCCGGCGGATACTGAACCTGGCCGCCCGGGTCTGGCGACACGACAACGGCATGTCGTGGCTCGGTTCCCCGCCGCTGATCGAGATGGAGCAGGGACCGGCACGGAAGCCGTATCCGCTGAGCTGGGAGGAGCAGGACCGTTTGTTCACGGAACTTCCGGGGCATCTGCAAAGGATGGCCCTGTACAAAGTCAACACCGGCTGCCGCGAACAGGAGGTCTGCCAGCTCCGCTGGGAGTGGGAGGTCAAGGTACCGGAAATCGGCACGAGCCTGTTCATCCTGCCCAACAATGACCAGTTTGAAACCAAGAATAGCCAGGAAAGGATCGTGGTGCTCAACGCTATTGCCCGTCGCATCGTCGACGAGCAACGGGCCAAGCACCGCGAGTTCGTTTTCAGCTACAAGGGTGATCGCCTGTACAACATGCTGAACTCAGCATGGCGGAAGGCGAGGGTGCGGGCCGGCCTGCCGGGTTTCCGGGTGCATGACCTTCGTCATTATTCCGAGTTCCGGATTATTCCGAGTCGCTTGCCTGACATTCTGAGCGCTCCTTGGTTCTCAGTCACCTGCACGTCGTTGACGGCTTGATCACTCGGCATAATCAGGGTCTCTTTTTCAGCCGGCCATGTGGCCGCATGCTGAAGGAGAGATCCCATGACACAGACGTATTTCCCCGATCCCCGGGTCCGGCAACGCTTGTATGAAGGCCCGCTGGCGATCTGTATCGACGCCTTTGCAGAACGGCTGACAGGTCAGGGGTATAGCGGTGCGACGGCGAGGGAGAAGCTGCGACTGGTCGCGCATCTGAGCCGTTGGCTCGACGGCAACAAGTTGCGTGCCGAGGATCTGAACGAGGCGTGTATTGCGCGATTTCGACGTTATCGACGCCGGCTGGGTCGGCTCGATCATCAGGCCGCTTCGACCTGCAAAGCGCTCCTGGCGCAGTTACGCGGGGCCGGTGTGATCCCGCCAGTGCGGGATCCGCGTGAGGATAATGCACAGCGCCGCATCGAGGACGACTACGAAGCGTATTTGGTGCGCGAACGCGGCCTGGCGCCAGCCACCATCGTCAACTACACCGCCATCGTGCGGGACTTTCTTGCAGCGAACCCGAAGTTGCCGGACACCCTGTGCCCTGACGATCTCCATGCGTTCATTCGCCGGCGCTCGACCAAGCTCAGCCGCCGCCGGCTGCAGTTGGTGGTCACTGGCCTGCGCAGGTTTCTACGCTACCTGCAGCAACGTGGCGCGATCCGTACCGATCTGGCCGCTGCCGTGCCCACGGTCGCCTGCTGGCGCTGCGCCGAGGTGCCGAAGACGATCACGCCGGCCCAGGTCGAGCGACTCCTGACGAGCTGCGATCCTGCAACCGCGGCAGGCCGGCGTGATCGCGCCATCTTGCTGCTGCTGGCACGGCTCGGCCTGCGTGCCTCCGAAGTCGTTGCCTTGCGCCTCGACGATATCGATTGGGATACGGGCAGCTTCATCGTGCAGGGCAAAGGATCGCGCCGGGAAGTCATGCCGTTGTTTGACGATGTCGGTCAGGCCCTGGCCGACTATCTCAGCGACGGGCGGCCGGTGTGTGCCTCGCGCCGGGTCTTTGTGCGACTCTGCGCACCGTATCGCGGGCTTAAGAGCCCGTCGTCGCTGTGCGATATCGTCAAGCGTGCGCTGGCGCGCGCCGGCATCGACGCACCATTCAAGGGTGCACATCTGCTGCGCCATTCGCTGGCCACCCGGCTGCTCGGAAGCGGTGCCTCGCTGGCCGAGATCGGTGAGCTGTTGCGCCATCAGCGACTCGAGACCACGCAGATTTACGCCAAGCTGGATCTCGGTGCCTTGCGCTCGCTGGCACAGCCCTGGCCGGGAGGTGCGCCATGAGTCCGTTGCGCAATGCCCTTGAGGAGTACCTGGCGCTCAGGCGCTCGCTCGGTTTTGGACTGCGCCTGACCGGTCGCCTGCTGGAACGCTTCGTCGAGTTTGCTGACAGCCGGAGCGCCGAGTTCATTACCTGCGAGCTGGCCCTGCAATGGGCAACCGCCCCGGCCGACGTGCAAGCGGCGCAGTGGGCCAGCCGACTGGCCATGGTACGCCGCTTTGCCCGGTATCATCGTGCCACCGAGCCGCGTACCGAAGTGCCGCCGGCGGATTTGTTACCGTACCGCTACCACCGACAACCACCCTATATTTACAGTGATACCGAGGTCCGAAGCCTACTCCGGGCCTCCACCGAGCTACCTTCGATACGCGGATTACGTGCCGCGAGCTATGCGACGCTGTTGGGTCTGTACGCCAGCACCGGCCTGCGGACCAACGAAGCTCTGCGGCTCGATCGCGAGGATGTCGATCTTGCCCAAGGGGTGCTGCATGTCCGCCAGAGCAAGTTCGGCAAGTCCCGATGTCTCCCGGTCCATCGCTCGACGCAACGCGCCCTGGCGCAGTATGCCGCGCAACGGGACCGCCTGTATCCGAAGCCGAGCACGCCGGGCTTTTTCCTCTCCGAGTGCGGCACACGCATCAGCGAATGGAGTCTGCGCTATACCTTCGTCAAGCTCTCGCACCAGATCGGCCTACGAGCAGCCGGCGATGCGCGCGGACCGCGCATCCACGACTTCCGGCATCGCTTTGCCGTCAACACGCTGCGCAACTGGTATCGGGCCGGCGTGGATGTCGAGCGCTACCTGCCCAGGCTGTCCACTTATCTCGGACACGTTCATGTGACCGATACCTACTGGTATCTCACCGCGACACCCGAACTGATGCAGCTGGCCAGGCGGCAGCTCGAGCACGCACTCCGCGGAGTCCGACCGTGACTGCCGTCAAGGGCTTTCCCGCCCTGCTCGAGAGCTTCTTTACCGAGCGACTCATGCGCCAGCGCAAAGCCAGTCCGCACACCATCGCCAGTTACCGGGATACCTTTCGGCTGTTGCTATCGTTCGCCAGGCGACGCACAAAGAAGCTACCGTCTGCGCTGAGCCTCGAGGATCTGGATACACCGTTGCTCGGTGACTTCCTCGATCATCTCGAGCATGAACGCCATAACCGTGCCCGCAGCCGCAATGCCCGGCTTGCTGCGATCCATTCCTTCTTCCGCTACGTGATGTTGCACGAACCACAACATGCCGCGTTGGCCGAGCGTGTCCTGGCCATGCCGAGCAAACGCTACACACGGCGCACGGTGGCGTTCCTCACACCGCCCGAGGTCGACGCATTGCTGGCTGCGCCCGATATCCGCAGCTGGTCCGGACAACGAGACCGCACGCTCATGCTCGTCGCCATACAAACCGGGCTGCGCGCCTCCGAGTTGATCAGCCTGCGCTGTGAAGACGTCGTGCTCGGCACTGGTGCGCACCTGCACTGCTGCGGCAAAGGACGCAAAGAGCGTTGCACACCGCTGCGCAAGGACACCGTCAGCGCCCTGCGCCACTGGCTACGCGAGCGCCACGGTCAGCCTCAGGATCCCCTGTTCCCCAGCGCCCGTGGCCGAAAGCTCAGTCATGATGGCCTGCAGTACCTGCTCGGCAAACATCTCGCTACTGCCCGACGGCACTGCGCTTCATTGACTCGCAAAAAGGTCACGCCGCATGTGCTGCGCCACACCGCTGCCATGACCCTGCTGCAAAACGGCGTTGACCGCGCCGTGATCGCCCTGTGGCTCGGTCACGAATCGGTGGAAACCACCTACATCTACTTGCACGCCGACCTCAAACTCAAAGAGCAGGCCCTGGCGAAAACTACACCGACCAAGATTGCGCCGGCCCGCTTCAAACCGGATGACTCGCTGCT
>JBOHZD010000394.1:0-10075 GCA_050738315.1 Woeseiaceae bacterium | reverse complement strand
ATCATCGGCGATCTTTCGAATACCGAAAAAGTGCTGGTCGGGCTGCAGTTGCGGGACCGCTGATGCGAACCATGCTGCCGGAGCCCGACGCATGAACGTCACCGAAGTCGAGGAATTGCGGCAGCGGGTCGCCAGCCTGCGTCACTCGTTGCTCGAGGCCGAAGAGACCATCAGGGCCATTCACGACGGCCGCGTCGATGCTTTCGTCGTCGGCGGGAACGAGCGGGATCGCGTCTACATGCTGGAAAGTATCGAGGGGCCGTTTCGGATCCTCGTGGAACGTATGCAACAGGGCGCGGTGACCGTTTCCGCGGACGGCACCATCCTCTATGTCAATGACCAGTCCGCTGCGCTGCTCGGGCGGCCGCGCGAACGGCTCGTCGGCTGCCCGATTCGTAGTTTCGTCACGGAGGCCGACCGCTCGCTCTTCGATGCCCTGATCGCCGGCGAGATCGATCGTCCGCAGGGCGAACTGCGTCTCGAGCATGCGGATAGAACGCTCATACCCGTCTACCTCAGCGCCGGCACGCTGTCGCCGGATGACGGCGGCGACGTTTGTCTCCTGGTTACCGACCTCACGCAGCAAAAAACACACGAGGAACTGATCGCGGCGGAGACCCTGGCGCGTTCGATGCTGGAGCAGGCCGCCGATGCCGTCGTTGTTTGCGATCCCGAAGGCAGCATCGTCCTTGCGAGTCCCGCAGCGCACGAACTCTGCGGTCGCAATCCTTTGCGTCAGCCCTTCGCGGAAATGTTCCCGCTGACCCTGGAGGGGCGCCCGCCGTGTGCGCCGGACGGACGCTTCGACCTGAACAGGATGCACTCCCGCATTCGCGGCGTGGAGGTGTCGCTGTCGTGCGCCGAAGAAAAGCCGTTGCGGCTGTTGCTGAGCGCCAGTCCTGTAACGGATGTCCACGGCGAACCGCTCGGTTCAGTGGTCACGATCGCGGACATTGGCGCATTGAAACGAGCCGAAGACGAGTTGAAGGAAGCGGACCGGAGAAAGGACGAGTTCCTGGCGGTGCTGGCGCATGAACTCCGGAATCCGCTGGCCCCCATCGTCAGCGGCCTCGAAGTGCTCAGCCTTGGCACGGAGACCAGGCCGGTACCCGGGCGCATCATCGAGATGATGGAGCGGCAGGTGGATCACCTCATCCGGCTGGTCGACGACCTGCTCGAAGTTTCAAGAATTACCCGCGGCAAGATCGAGCTTCGCAGGGAAGTGCTCGATTTTTCCGACGTGCTGACAAATGCCCTGGAAACCAGCCGCCCCTACATTGAAGCAGCGAATCATACGCTCCGGATCGACGTGCCGGCCGAGCCCATTCGACTCGCAGCCGATGGCGTACGCCTGGCCCAGGTGATTTCGAATCTTTTGCACAATTCTGCGAAGTACACGCCATCCGGCGGCGACATCACGCTCATCGCTCGCATCGAAGACGGGAACCTGGTGGTTCGCGTTCGTGATACCGGATACGGTATTGAGACCGACTCGATCGATGACGTATTCGAGATGTTTGCCCAGTCGCGTCGGGCCCACCGCTCGGAAAGCGGACTTGGCATCGGACTCGCCCTCGTTCGCACCCTGGTGGAGATGCATGGCGGATCGGTGAGCGCAGCGAGTGACGGCCCCGGCCGCGGCAGCGAGTTTACCGTGCGCCTGCCCGTCGGCAACGTTACGCAAAAAGACGCTGTCCTGGTCTCCGGCAGCAACGCGCAGGGATCGACCCTTCAGCGCGTGCTCGTGGTCGACGATAACCGGGATTCCGCCAACAGCCTCGGCATGTTGCTCGACGTCATGGACTACGAGGTCAAGGTCGCGTTCGACGGCGCGTCGGCGCTGGAGGAACTCGACAACTTTCGTGCGGAGGCCGTCTTCCTGGACATCGACATGCCCGGCATGAACGGTTATGAGCTGGCGCGGCGCATTCGCGAGCGCAGCGATCTCGAGGATGTGGTACTGGTCGCGCTGACTGGCTGGGGCCAGGAAAACGATCGCGCATTGTCGCGCGATGCCGGCTTCGATCACCACCTCCTGAAACCGGTCGAGGTCGAATCCCTCCGCGCGGTCCTCTCGGCGCCCGCATAAAACCATTCGCAGTCCACCCCACGCAGGAGCCCGTCTCACGGGCGAATGAAACGATCCCCGGGCGCCCACGCCCACGCGCATTCCAAAGTCATGGCCTTTGATTATGCAAGGATATTTCACCTGGAATGCCATTTCAGCAGTTCTTATAGTAACCTTCCGCCCGTGAACTGCCGTTTGGGTGCGCGGAGCTGGTCTGGTTGAAAAACCGAATCTGGGGATGACGGAGTTCCATCGAACCTTCCCTCAGATGTAAAAGGAGATTTTCATGAGATCAGCAGCACTTGGGTGTGTAGCCGTCCTGTTGTCGGCGAATGCCGCATACGCGGCAGACAACGGTTTCTATATAGGCGGCGGCGTAACGCGCACCAGCATGGACACTGGCAGCGACTTCGTTCAGTCCGCACCCGAATTCAGCATTGACGACGACGACAATGGCTTCAAGGCCATCGTCGGCATGCGTCCGCTGGACTGGTTCGCCGTCGAAGCCAACTATGTGGATTTTGGCAAGGTCACGGCAGGCGACACCACGCTGAACGGCGAATTCGAGCTGACGGGTATCGATGCATTTGCGGTCGGATTCCTGCCCGTTGCTTTCGTCGACCTCTACGGGAAAGTGGGTGCCATTCGCTGGGACGCGGATTCAAGGATCGCCGGCTCTGGACTGGATTTCAGCGGCAGCGATTCGGGCACCGACTTTGCGTACGGCGCCGGCGTGCAGGCGCGTCTCGGGAGCCTGGCCGGGCGCCTCGAATACGAACGCTTCGAAGTCGACGGCACCGAGGAAGTGGCGATGATTACGTTGGGCGTGACGTATACGTTCCTGTAACCCCCAAAGTTGTAGTTCAAAGCAGTTCGCCCGTGAGACCGTCTCCTACGCGGGTTCCATTACCCTCGTAAGAGCCCGTCGCACGGGCGAATCGCGGCACGGGTTCAACTGTCCGCGCAGGAGCCCGTCGTACGGGCGAATCGCGACGGCGCCGAACCGGTCACACGGGCAAAACGCAACGTCAGTCTGTCAGCCGGCCCTCTTCCTTCGTCGGCAGCGGCGCGCCGATCGACCAGACATGGCCGAACGGATCGCGAAGGCGTCCATAACGCATGCCCCAGAACGTGTCCTCGACCGGCATTGTGATCTCTGCGCCCTCCCCCGCCGCTTTCTCCACGGCGCGGTCGACCTCCTCGGGGCGGTGCAGGTTGACGTGCATGGTGACGCTCGCGCCGCCGCGGCTTTGCGGCGACTCGGTGTCGACGGAATACTCGGGAAACTCGTCACACAGCATGACTTGCCCGCCAAACAGGGACAGCGTTGCGTGCAGCACTCGCTCACCGTCGTCCGCCAGTTGCTTGAAATCTTCGACAGCGTCGAATGCGCGTTTGTAGAAATCGATCGCGTCGTTGCCGCCGCGAACGGTGAGATGCGCTTCGATCGCGGTATAACCCGGATTATCGGCCATGGCTTTTACTCCGACTGGAATTGACAGATCTGTGGCGTAACAGAGAACGGTGCGTCGGGATGAGTTCGAGAACTTCCTGCCGCGTCGCCTGCAGTGCCGCAAGCGATGCACCCAGTGGCTTGCCGTCGTCGGTTACGGATTCATGATACGCCGCGCACGCTTCTGCGTCAGCCACGGAAGCGAACCAGGCAAACACGTTTTCGCCCTCGCGTACCGGCAACGCCGGGAACGTATTCTCGCCGGGTTCGCTGACGAAATAACCGAGCAACGTGATGTCGTTCCTCTCCAGGGCCGGCACGACATGCGTTTCGAAATAACGCACGGACCCGGTCTCGACCGCGTCGTCGAAATAATTGATCGATGCGATGATCATGCCGCCGTCCGGCGCCGTCTCGCCCGGCCGTGGCCGTTTCATCCCGTTCAGATACAGGCCGGATGCCGGGCCTGCCGGTTTGAGCAACAGTACATTCGACGAATCGATCATCGTATCGTTGGCGGCATTCCTGTGCTCGCGCCAGACGGAACCCCCGTAAAAGTCCTGCAGAGCCTGGCGGCGCGCATCCATGCCGGAAAAACCGCGCAGCCAGACGAACTGCTCGCGGTCGTTGCGATTGCGAAACTGGCCGATCACGGTCGCGCCGAGTTGTTCCTGGCTTTCGACGAAATGCCGGTCGAACAGTTCGATGAGCGCGTCCCTGCGGCCCGGTTTCAGAGTGTACTGGCGCAGCTCCAGCACGGCGCATTGCGCTTCCGCCGCCGCGCGCGATTCAAGCGCGCGCATGTTCGACATTCCAGTCACGTTCCGGAACCATGCCGGCCTCGAACGGCCAGTCGAGACGGGTAAATTCCATTACCCAGTTCGTTTCCCAGTTGGCGCCGCCGTCGGCCGAAAACGCCTGCTCCCAGCGCGGCGCTTGCGGGTCCGTTTTGGTCCACAGGTAGCGCACCAGGATGGGCTTGCCGTTCAACCGGTCTTCGCCGTAGAACTCGCCGACGCCGTCCCTGAAAGCGCCCTGCACCGGCGGTTGCATGATGCCGTCCCGGGACGACACCCAGTGCAGGGTCCAGCGCCGGCTCTGCGGGTCGAAAAAACGCAGCGTGGCGCCGAGCGGCCCGCAGTCGTCGCAGGTGAACTCGTCCACGTTGCCGAGACCGTTCAGCAACGGCCAGCATTGCTGCATCGAGTCGAAGTCGTCCCAGTCCTGGCAGCCCGCGAGGCGTTGCCGCAGACGGCGGTTGCTTACCATCCACTGTCCGTACAGGAATTCGAAATCCTGTAGGCCGTTCGTTCGCATAGTCGAATCTCGCTCGGGTTGTCGCCCGCCGGGGCGGCGGGGATGCCAACGATACGGCCGAAATAGGGCGATACATGTCCTAATTAAGGACTAAGCTTTGGCCATGTACCACCGACCCACCACGCGCGTGCTGGCCGTACTCGAACTACTGCAGACGCACAAGCGCATCAATGGTTCCGAGCTTGCGCGCCGGCTCAAGGTCAACGTGCGGACCGTGCGGCGCTATATCGCCATACTGGAAGACATCGGCATCCCGATCATGGCCGAACAGGGCCGCGACGGCGGCTACATGCTGGTGTCCGGATTCAAGCTGCCGCCCATGATGTTCACGGACGAGGAAGCGATCGCCCTGTCGATCGGCTTGCTGGCGGCGCGCGAACTGGGCGTTGCGGAAACCGTGCCGGCGGTCGACAGCGCCCAGGCCAAACTCGAGCGCGTAATGCCGGAGCCGATCAAGCGCCGGCTGCGCGATATCAACGACACGGTGCAACTCGATTTTTCCACGCCGTGGCCGTCGGCGAGCCACGAAACCCTGGGCGAATTGACCATCGCCGCGCACGCCCGCCAGCGCGTGCACCTGCAATACGTGTCGCCGTCCGGCGAAGAGAGCAATCGCGATTTCGATCCGTACGGCTTGAGCTACCGGAAAGGCCGCTGGTATGCGGTCGGCTTTTGCCACCTGCGGCAGGACATGCGGACGTTTCGCCTCGACCGCATGCGGCATATCCTGAAGCTGAACCGCTTTTTCGAACGGCCGGACGGCTTCGACGTCGTCGACTACCTGGCGCGTTCCTTCGCTGCCATACCGCGCGCGCATTCCGTGGAAGTCCTGTTGTTGACGGATCTTGCCGCCGCACAAAACGAACGCATCGGTCCGGTGGAACTGCTGGAACCCTGCGACGAAGGCGTCCTGTTGCGAACGACCACCGACAGTCTCGAGTTTTTCGCGCGACATCTCGCCTGTCTGCCGTTCGAATTCGAAATCCGCAATCCGCCGGAACTAAGCATTGCCGTTACGAATCTGATCGGACGGTTGCATCGATCGGCGACTGCGTTCATGAACGATTCATTGAAGGAGTACACACGTGGCAACACAACTCGAGAAGGCTGAGGGGTTCCGGGCACTTCACGCACGGGATGGCGGATTCATCATTCCGAATCCCTGGGATGCCGGTTCGGCGCGATTGCTGGAAGGGCTCGGCTTCGAAGCGCTGGCGACCACCAGCGCAGGGTTCGCACAAGCGCTGGGGAAGCTGGACGGCAACGTGACGCTGGAAGAAAAAATCGCACATTGCCGGGCGCTCGCTGCAGTAACAAATATACCGATCAGTGCGGATCTCGAAAACGGTTTCTCGGACGAACCGGCAGCGGTGGCGAATACCGTGAAACTTGCGGCCGCCGCCGGCGTGGTCGGCGGCTCCATCGAAGACTACAGTGGAACGGAGATCTACGATTTCAGCCTGGCGGTCGAACGCATGCACGCCGCGGTCGAAGCCGCTCGATCGCTGGATTTCCCGTTCACGTTGACGGCGCGTGCCGAAAATCTCCTGCGCGGGCGGAACGACCTGGATGACACGATTCGCCGCCTGCAAGCGTACGCGGATGCCGGTGCCGACGTTCTGTATGCGCCGGGCATTAAGACCCTGGACGACGTGCGCAAGGTGAGCCAGGCTGTCGACAAGCCGTTGAACGTGCTCGCACCGTTTATTAAAGGTGCCACCGCCGCCGATTTATTTGCGGCCGGTGCGCAACGCATCAGCATCGGCAGCGTGCTTGCCGACGTGGCCATCGGTGCCGTGCTGAAGGCCGGGCGCGAATTGCTCGAAGGACGTTTCGGCTGGCTCGCAGGCATGGCCGCCGGCCGGGATATCAAGGAGCTGCTCGGCTGACCGGCGGTACTCAGGACTCCTCGCCGGAGCATCCAGCGCACCTCGCCGCGTCGGTCGGCTCACGAAATCTGCGGACGTTTGGCCGGACTCCGGCAACCTGTCAGTAGGGTGTCGACATCAGTGCGCGAATGACTCCTGCGACCGCAACGCCGCTGGCCATGGCGACCAGGGGCCGCCTTGTCAGGACGGTCAGCAGCACCGCTGTCAGCACGGCGGCGACGAACTCGGGTCCGCCGTCGATCGCCGCGGGTACGACGAGCGCCACCAGGATCGAGCCCGACAGCGCTTTCAGCCCGGCTTCGACGCGCGGCGTCATCGGCACGTAGCGCATCGCCCACAGTCCGCCTACCCGCGACAGGTAGGTCACGACCGCCATGCCACCGATGAGAGCGATCGCAGCGGTTTCACCGACCACTGAGGAATGCCCCGGTAAGGCCGCCGGCAACTCCTCCGGCCAGGATGTGCCAGCCCGCGGGCAGCAACCAGCTGCCGAGCACCGCCGCGACGCCGGCAACGAGCCAAGGCCAGGGCGCGGTCTCTCCCTTCGCGAGACCCACCAGCACGGTCGCGAAGAACGCCACCATCAGGGTATCCAGCGCGAGCGCGGCCGGATCGATCAACGTGTTCGTGAATGCAGCGCCGAGAAACGTGCCGAGCACCCACGCGATCCACATTGCAAAGCCGCTGCCCAACAGTACTCCCAGGTCGTGCTCGCCGTTCCGGTGGCGATCGACCGCGTAAGCCCAGTTCGCGTCGCTGATGAGGGCGGCGGCGGCATGGCGGCGCATCGGCGGCACCCCACTCATCCACGGAAACAAAGAAGCGCCCAGCAGCAGGTGCCGGGCGTTGACGGCAAACACGACGAGGAGCAGCGGCACTACTGCGACGGGCGACTTCCAGAATTCGAGCGCGGCAAACTGGGACGCGCCTGCGAACACGGCCGCACTCATCGCCGTGGCGATTGCCGGACTCATTCCCTGTTCGGTTGCGGCGACGCCGAAAGCGATGCCGAACGGCACGACGAACAGTGCAAGCGGCAGTATGTCCCGAAAGCCGCGGCGGACTGCGGAGAGGGTCATACGGGTCATGGGGTACCGTCCTTGCTATATAACCTTTATGTCGGTTATAATACGCCTCGGCGCTCCAGGAATCAACTCAGCAGATGCGCGAAAGAACAATCCCTTCGGTCGACGACATGGAACTCGTCGGCGGTCGTCTTTGCCTCGATTTCGTCAACACCGTCAACAGGATGCATGGACGGCGTTGCGATGAGCGCTTCGCAACATTCGCGGACGTCCTGCGTTGGAGCGCGAGGCTCGGCCTGATCAATCGTGCCGCGGCCGCCCGGCTCGGGCGGAGCGCCGTGCAATTTCCGGACACAGCGCAAGGCGCGCTGCAAGGCATCGTGGCGCTGCGGGAATGCCTGTGGCGCCTCTTCACCGGGCGGCCGGGAGCCCGGGATCCCGGGATTCTCCAGGAAGCCTTGCGCGGGATTCTGCCGCGTGTCAGGCGGCGCCAGGACAAGGCCGGCATCGTTCTCGACCCGGGACGCGATTTGTCGGACTGGTTGCTGCTTGCCGTCAGCTGGTCCGCGCTCGAGCTCCTCACCTCTTCGTCACTGTCGAGAGTCAAATCCTGCCCGGGAGACCGCTGCAACTGGCTTTTTCTCGATGCCAGTCCCAATAACCGGCGCAAGTGGTGTTCGATGAAAACCTGCGGCAATCGTCACAAGGTGCGTGAGCATTACAACCGGCTGCGAGTTGACGCATCCTGACCTGATGCCCCGCCCGGCCGCGCTTCTGCGGCGCTTTCACGGAAATATCGTGGTTGTTTAGCGGTTCCTTCGTTACTCGGCAGAGGGGTGCCGGCTAGCATCGGTACAAAACCAGTCGGCATCCACTGCGCCGACCAATACGCCCGGTCCGTCACGGACAGAACAGAGGGGAACGCAGTGAATAACAAACTGTTCGAGCGCACTGTTTCCTGAGGGTTGAAGCGCAGCCAGATCGCTATGTAAGGAAAGGTTCGAAATCCGCCAGCTCCTGCGTTCAGCTGACGGGAGGAGGGCGCCGGCATCCACTTTCTCCGATGCCGGCGCTCGTTTTTGCGCAGTAGGTTTTCTGCGGCGGCTAGCGCTTTCTCACCAGCTGCACCCCGTCCCGGACGGTGAGCAGCACGTTTTCGACCCGGTCGTCCCCTGCGATGGTTTCGTTCAACGCCGCGATAATGCGCGACGTCTTGTCCTGCGGATCCACGACTTTGCCCGACCACAGCATGTTGTCGAGTATGAGCACGCCGCCCGGCCGCGTGCGCTCAACAATCTCCTCGTAGTAGGCCGGGTAGTTTTCCTTGTCGCCGTCGATGAACGCCAGGTCGATTTCCCGGTCCAGGCTGCGAATGGTCTCGAGCGCCGGCCCCATGCGAATTTCGATCTTGCGGCCGACCGGACTCGCGTCGAATGCCTCCTGTGCAACCTTCTGCGCCTGCGGGTCGATTTCGCAGGTCACGATTTTTCCGTCGGCGCCGAGGCCTTCGGCCATCGACAAAGCCGAATAGCCGGTAAACGTCCCCACCTCGAGAATGAAGCGCGGCTGGCAGAGCTGCACGATCAGTTTGAGCAAGCGGCCCTCCACCCTGCCCGTCAGCATCGGCGGGTCTTTCATCTCGCGCTCCGTCCGTACCGCGAGCGACTGCAACAATTCAGGCTCGGGCGTGGTATTGCGGAAGGCGTAAAGGTCGATGTCTTCGTTGACGAGCAAATCCATCACAGGTCCTCAGGGAAAAAGTCGCAAGGGTCAGCCGGAATACTGCACCGGTTCGCGGGCCGGATCGAGTGCCCGGCGATTATTCTCACCGGTCACGGTCAAACCGGCGCGATTTTGCAGGAATTACCGAAGTACGCCCGCGGCATTCATCGGGTGACGCGAGCCTGAACGACAACACCCGCGCGTAACACTCGCTGGCATGGTCCTTGCAGGAAGCAACACGTGAACATCAATGCAAATGCAAAGGAGCCGGTACGATGAAGGAGCGACAGAACGGTGGAGAAGGCAATCGCGAGGCGGATCGGCGTTACCGCAAGGGCGTCAGGAAAACGGTGAAGGACACTTCGGCCTCGGAGCGTGCCGAGGACGCCCGCGAGTTGAGTGCGGAAGAACTCGAGCAGGCGCGGATAGCAGAAGAGAAAGGCAAGTCGCGAGCCCGAAAGTGAAAGCGCGGCAGGCGCCGCCGGACAGGGATCGCGATGTCACTCGGCTTGCAAAGCGGTGGCCTCATTCCAGCGCGGGTCGTCACGCAGCGGGATCAGGAAGGGAGAAAGTTGTGTTTCGTGCATCCAGGAGCCGAGTT
>JBOHZD010000393.1:0-3528 GCA_050738315.1 Woeseiaceae bacterium | reverse complement strand
GCAAAATGTTGGCGGAACAGTACGGAAAGGTGATCAAGGAGGCCCGTCTCCGAAAGGGCCTGAAGCAGGAAGATCTCGCGAAGAAGGCGCAGGTCTCGCGCGCAGTCTTGTCCAGGCTCGAGCAGGGCAAGGCGAAGCCAGTCCAATCCGACACGCTCGATCGACTCCTTGCTGCGCTGGAAGTACGCCCGCAGGTTGATGCCTCAGGCGGCGTGGATCCGCGAAAACTGGCTCGCCTCGAACAAAGGATCAAGCGGCTGGAGCGCAGAGAAAGGCATTTGCGTTTGGCCGTACGACTTGCCGAGGACGAATCGGCCGCCGCTGAGTGGGTGGCCAGGGCCCGTCAGCGCTTAGACCTCTGGCGCCGCAACCGATCATGCAGCCCGTTCTATATCGATCGCTGGTCCCGGGTGTTGGCGTTGCCGCCCCGCGAGATCGCGAAGGAGATGTCGTCACTCGGGGAGTGGGAAGATGCCATGCTCCAAAACTCCCCCTGGTCGTGGGTATGGACCTGAGCCATTTGCAGGCATTGTTCCTCGAAGCCAGGCGACTGACCGGCCATACCGAATTCGTCGTCGTAGGCAGCTTGTCCATCCTCGGCGTCGTACGGAGGGCGTCCGAAATTCCTGAACGGATGCTCATGTCCATCGACGTCGACTGTTATACGAAGGACGATCCAGGCCGAATCTTCGAGCTCCAGGAGCAACTCGGCGAAGGCAGCAGGTTCGAGGAAGAGCACGGCTATTATCTGGATCCAGTAACGCCGCAACTATCCACGCTGCCGGCTCAATGGACTTACCGGTTGATCAAGGTTGAGCTCGGAGGGCAGATTGCCGTTCACTTCCTCGATCCGAACGATGCCGCTGTCTCGAAATACGCACGGTGTGACGTGCGCGATAGAGAGTGGATCAAAGCAGGCCTGGACGCTGGTCTGCTTTCCACCCCGATCATTCAGAGCCGATTTCTGGAGACCGAGTTTCTTGATGAGGCCGAGCGCGAGCGCGCCCGGAAGGCCCTGGCCGAAGACGCGCAGCTGGGAAGGGACTAAGCAGCCGTCCGATGTACGAACCGGGCAATTTTATGTCACGTCGCCGTCAATCAGCCGGCGCCCCTGTCCGTGTGCCGACCGGCACCTGGCACACGTCCAGCACCGCGGGCGGCGTGTGATGGAAAAACGGCTTGCCGCGATGCTTCCTCGATTCGAGTACTTGCTGGAAATCGCTGCCGTTGGTATCGGCGATCTGCAAAGTTGTGCGTGCCGCGGCCGGCATGTCGCTGCCGAGCATCGCGCTCCGGATTTCGGTTTGCGGCTCGCCCTCGGGAATCATGCCGTTCGCCTCGGCGGTTCCGCGGACGATGCGCTGCACGATGTTCATACCCTCTACCACCCGGCCGAAAATGCTCAGGTTGCGATCAAGGTAGCGGGGCGCCTGTCCAATGACGATGTAGAAATCGGTACTGCCGGTGTCGGGTTCGTTGTTCCTGGCCATGGCAACGACGCCGGGACAATGCGTCAGCCATACTTTTTTGGCGGACAGGTCACGCGCCGCGCCGAAGCCGTCGATAAAACCGGTCTCCGGAGCGAACAAACCGGGTTGCTGCACGCTGACGAACGACAGTTCGTCTGACCACTGCCGCTCGAACTCGGCGGGTAAGGCAGGCTCGCCGTTTGGCGTCTCCGCCATGTCGCTGCCGTCGCCACCCTGCGCGACGAAGCCGTCGATGACCCGGTAGAAGCTCAGTCCGTCATAGAAGCCGCCCTGTGCCAGGCGTTTGAATTGCGCGACGGTTTCAGGTGCGAAATCCGGCTTGAGTTCGATGACGACCAGGCCCTGGTCGAGCTGCAAATACACGGTGTTTTCGGGGTCGAGATCCCGCCAGGCACCCTCGCCTTCGGCCATGCCGTCAACCGAAAAAAACAGCATGAAAGTTGCAAGGAGAGAAATCCCTGCCCGATTCGCTTGTAGATTCAAGGTCATTACCCCCGTGTCCTGGTTGTTTATTTGAAATCGACGCTCACGGGCTGTCCGATGTAGACGACGCGTCTCGTTTCGCCGCCGGGAATGAGCTGCAGCTTGAACTGGCGGCTCGCCGGTCTTGCATTCGAGCGCGACGACGCTGCGGGTTCGATCGTCAGCGTTGCGTCGGTATCGTCCCAGACGATGTGCGTCAGAATCATTTCGCCGTCGAGATAGTCGAGCGTGGTGCCGTCATCGTCGTACAACGTGAATTCGCCGTCCTGTCCGCGGTAGATCCTCAAGGTGGTCGGTTCCGCGACATTCTGCGCGACATACTGGCGTACCGGATCGATCGGGATGATCGAACCCGCGTGCGCGTAGATCGGCATCGTCTCGAGATCGACTTCGCGCGTGACGGTGGTTCGGCCGTCGTGCCTTCTGCCGGTCCACCAGTCGTACCATACGCCTTCCGGCAGATACACGTTGCGCGTGGTCGCACCCTGTCGGAACACCGGGGCGACCAGCAGATCGCGGCCCCACAGGTATTCACTGCCGTTCACCACGGCGCTTCTGTCGTCCGGATAGTGCAGCCACAGGGCGCGCATGAGCGGCAGCCCGGTCTCGCGCGCCTGCCAGGCAAGCGAATAGTTGTAAGGCAACAACTGGTAGCGGAGTTCCGCATATTTGCGGGCGATTTTCTCGATGTCCGGGTTGCCGAGTTCCGATGGCAGCGGATTGGTTTCGTGCTCTTGCGGTCCCATGTCGTCCAGCCCGAAGCCCCAGGGCAGACGCAGCCACCAGGTCTTGCCGTGTGCGCGGAAAGACGGCGTGAACGCGGCGAACTGGAACCAGCGCGCATAGAGTTCGCCGGTCAGCTCCTCGCTCGGATAGAAACCGCCGATGTCCGAGCCCCAGTACGGTGACAGGCTCAATGAATGATTGATGCCCACCATGATCTGCGCCTGCAGCGTGCGCCACGCGGCATCCGTGTCGCCCGACCACATCCAGCCGCCCCAGCGGGCGATGCCGAGATACCCGTTGCGATGCAGGCTCCACGGCCGCTCGCCCGGTTTTGTGGAGAGCGGGCCCTGGTAATACATTTTGTGGCGAATCATCCGCGAATAGAGATCGAACGCGTCTCCCTCGTCCGGCCAGAATGCATCGACGCCGGCTTCGAGCAACGGCACGTGTACCTTCCAGGTGTTCTGGATGTGGCTGCCGTCGAGGGTTTCGCCTTCGCGCGGCGGGATGTTCCCGTGCAGCCGCGGCAGTTGCTCCTGCTCGAAGGGCACGACGTGCAGAATCACTTTGACATGACGCTGGTGCAGATCGTCGATCACGGCCTCTGGCGGCCGCGTGAATACTTCCGGGTTGAAGTCGTAGGACGGCTGCTCGGTGTTCCAGCCGCGCGGCGCAAAGCCGGTGCCGAGATAGATCACCGCATCGAGCGGAATTTTCTTGGCGCGAAACGTGTCGACAATGCCGATCATCTGCGCCTCGTCCTTGAGGGTGCGATGCGACTGCATGTAACCCAGGGCCCACTTCGGCGGCATCACGGCGCTGCCGGCCA
>JBOHZD010000392.1:0-16915 GCA_050738315.1 Woeseiaceae bacterium | reverse complement strand
CCCCGGCTCGTCGGCGGCCGGCTGGAATACGTGGACCGATCCCTCGAGGAGCGCGTCATGAAACTGTGCACCGAAAGCGAAAAGCTGCCGGTCGAAACCGTCATTGCAGCCCGCGTCGATGCATTCCAGGCCATTGCAGGACAGAACGGCATTGAATTCGATGAATACGTCATCGATCCCTATGTCGAATTCCTGCGCGGTAAGGATCGATTCGTCATCACGGCGCAGCCGC
The DNA here is from genome assembly GCA_050738315.1 of Woeseiaceae bacterium. Lineage (GTDB taxonomy): Bacteria > Pseudomonadota > Gammaproteobacteria > Steroidobacterales > Woeseiaceae > IDS-8. The sequence goes on along the minus strand of JBOHZD010000392.1, from coordinate 16,683 downwards.
TCGAGCCGGTCAACCTGGCTCGCCTCGGCCTGTACAAACCGAGCGACGTGCCCGCATTGCTGAACCTGTCCGCCGAAGCGCTCTAGTGTCCTGTCCCGCAAATAACGGTGTAGTTATTTGCGGGACAGGACTAGCAGAATGTCAGATGTAGTGGCCCGGTGCGTATCGAAAGGGCCTCGGGCCGCACGCGGCTGCCCGACGTCCGGGGAGAAGACCTTGAGCGTGTCAGGCTCAGTCGTTTAAATCTGGCGCCTGGCGGGACTACACACCGGCCCATTGTTTCATCAGTCATGGTGGTGCCACACGAAAGGGTGTCAGGTCGCGTGCCATCACCGTAATCCCCTCTTCAAAGAGTGGCAGCCAGAGAGTCCAGTCATGCGAGCCGTCTACGATGCGCAGTTCCGCAGGACTTCCGTATTGTTTATTGAGCTTGTTGTAAAGCAGGGTGGCCTGAATTTCCATATTCAAGCCGTGATCCCCGGGGTGATTCCAGTCATCATCCCCAGCTCCAATGAATACTTGAACTGGCATTTCCTTGGCAAGGTACCCGGGAAGAAGGGCCGTATAGTTCCGGGAGGCCCACAAGCCAGAATCAAACGGCCTGCCGAAAGCTCCGCTGCTTCGCGCGGACGATCCATTGGGCGGCTGTTCCGCGTAAAGCGCAGGGCTAAGCAAAATCGCTCCGCCGAACTGTTCTGGACACGTCAATGCAAAACGCAGTGCCCCGTAACCACCCATTGAAAAACCGGCGACGACCCGGGCTTCCCGATTGTTTCTCACCGGATACTTGTCTCGGACGTCGGGAATCAGGTCCGAGAAGAATGCCGTCTCAATACGCTCAAGGCCATCGACCCACCAGGAGGTTGCACTGCCGGGCGCAACGGCAACTACAGGAGCAATCTCACTGCGGAGGATAAGATCGTCCAGGACCGGAAATGCCGGATCCCAGGCTGTTTCGTCGCCCGCGCTGCCGTGCAGCAGGAAAAGTACGGGGTACGTCTGGTTGTCAGTGCTGTCATACGATGGTGGAAGATAAACGTGGTACGCCCACGTTCGCGCGAGGATGGGCGAATAGACGGACTCTTCAACGACCTCGGCTTTGGCTAAATTCATCATGGCGAACCAAAGCCACGGACCCGACCAAAGCAGGCCTCTGACATACGCGAAGGGCGCGCAATTCATCTCATGATCTCACGTCCCCAAGCTGCTCAATCGTCGCGCGACGTCGACAATATCGAGCTCGGCGGTGAATTTGAGACAGGTCCCGCCGGGACGCCTGACGCGCGCTATCCAGTCATTCGGAATACTGGAGAGACCGCCGATTGCGCCGGCCAGGGCTCCTGCAATGGCGCCGACCGTATCAGAATCACGCCCGAAATTGCTGGCGTAGACGATGCCGTTGCGGAATTTGCCCTCGGTAAGGAGGAAAACCGCGAAAGCCGAAACGACCGCTTCGGGGACAGCGGCCTTGTGCTCGCTGCGCAGTAATTGATGCAGTTCCATCCAGACCTCGTGCAGGTTTCGACCATGGGCATCCATTAGCGACAGCGCTCGCTCAAAGTTGTGCCTTAACCAGCTCCCATCGGGGGCCCGGCGCATGCCTTCCTGAAACACTTCCTCAACGGTGGCTCCGGCCACCGCCAGCGAAACGGCTGCGGCGACCGCTTGAGCGCCCCAGATACCTTCGCCCCAATGACTGACTTCCGCATCTCGCCTGGCGAGTTCCGCGGCCCGATTCGGGTCCCCGGCTGCCGCAATGCCTGCCGGCGCTGCACGCATTGCGGCACCGTCGCTTGTCGTATACGCGCTGAACTGGCCAGACTGAGGGGATTGCAAGCCACGCCGTATATTCGCGGCGGCTTCGCGTTCACTCGCGCCGCCGCGCCGTAACTCATCTTCAACCAGGACATGCGTTCTCCAGGCTTCGGTGACATCTTCAGGGCTTGGAGTGCCGCTTGATCGCAGCAGAATCTCCGCAGACAGAAGTGCGAATTCCGTGTCATCCGTGCTGCCTGTGGGTTTCTCCGGAAAGTCCATGGTAATGCCGTAAAGAAACTGGTTCTCCGGGTCGCGAGCAGCATCCCCGAAAGCATCACCGATCGCCAGACCAATCAGGCAGCCCGCCGCTCTGTCCTGACGGATCTCAGGCGAAAAATCCGATGCTCCGTTTTTTGTCATACGTCTTCCGCTTAATATGGAAATCGAGGTTTCGGGTCGGCTCAGGAACAAGCGCCGCACTTATTGCCGTCCAGAATTCGGCACCCCGACTTTATTGAAATTTTCGCAATAATCAACACCTGTTGGCTGCATTCAGGAAATAGCAAAACCGTGCATGTTGACTTCCACTGCTTGCTCGGTTATCGAAACCAAATCAATGGCTCCAATGGCGACGATTCAAGTGTTTTGCACGGTTGGCAAACGTGGTGGTTGCTACGTCACTTCTCTTTCCATGAGAGGTGATGCATTTCGGGGCAACCGAAGCCTGGACCAACCCGGTGCGCAAATCCGGCTGTCAATTGTTCCGTTGGTGAGGACCTTTCGTGCGTAGCAAACTTTTCGTTCCAGGTTCAAGTTCAGCGCTGTTTGCCAAAGCCCTGGCCGGCCAGGCGGATGCGATTTCAATCGATCTGGAAGACTCGGTCGTTGAGGATCGAAAATCCGAGGCTCGTGAGTTTGTCGGTAGGTTTTTACGATCATCCGCCGTCACTTCGAGCGAAAAAGTCATAGTAGTCAGATGCAATGCGCTGAATACCCGGCACTTTCCGCATGACTTGGCCGTAGTTGTCGTACCGGGCCTTTCGATGCTGAACTTGCCGAAGGTCGAATCGGCCGATGATGTACTCGCCGCCGTAACAGCGCTGCAGAGTGCCGAGGCTGGCAACAACGTCAAGATACCCATTCGCATCCTGGCCACGATCGAATCCCCAAAGGCGTTGCGAGCGGCGTCTGAAATCGCTGCTGCACATCCTCGCATAGCCGGCCTTCAGTTAGGTCTGAGCGACTTGTTTGATCCCTTGGGCATAGACCGGAATGACACCGCAAGCATCCACGCTGCGATGTTTGCGGTACGAATGGCTGCGGGCGAAGCCGGTATCTTTGCGTACGACGGTGCATTCGTTGACGTGCGAGATCCGGAGGGGTTTCGTGCCGAGGCGGAAATGGCGCACCGATTGGGTTACTGGGGCAAGAGCTGTATCCATCCCAGCCAGGTGGAGTTGGCGAATGAAGTATTTGTGCCAAGTGCCGAGGACATTGCATTTGCGCGGCGCGTACTCGAGGCCCGCGATCAAGCCGAGTCTGACGGAGCCGGAGCCTTTATGGTTGATGGCCGCATGATCGATCTTCCGACGATCCGGCGCGCACAAGTAATCGTCGCCACCAGCCGCCGCTCGTGATTCGTCTATCGATCAGTCGGATGGCGCGATTACTCGCCCCGCTACTATTCGTGCCTGTGGCCGCGCACGCGGCATTTGACGAGCAAAGCCGCGTTTCGCTCGATTCAGTGCGCCTCGCACCAATCCCGGAAATTGACCCAAACGCACGTGCGGTCGTGATCGATGACCGGCCAGTTGTGTTTGGCGCTGAATTCACCTGGATCTATGACCAAGCCGGGTCGAAGTGGACCCGCACGGACTGGCGACCGCAGGGCGAGATCCTCGGCATGACGAGTGACGGACATCAAGCGTTCGTGTTGAGCGAATCGGATCACGACGGCGGTCACGTCACGCAGGTCGAGCGCGTGACCTTGGCCGCAGGGCTTCCGGAGTCCGATGTGGTAGCGGCGTTGCCGGCGCGGCTGGACTCGGCTCAAGCAGCGTTGCAGCACACTTATCTCATCGTCGCAGGTATTACGGACGATGGCGTGTTGCGGTTGTTCTCGTTGAATCTCCTGAAGCAGGGGGCCGACTGGGTGGCTCTCGCCTCGCAGTCGGTCAGTTCAGGCAGCGTCTCTTCGCTGGCTGCACAGCATACGGCATTGCTCATCACCATTGCCGATACGACGAGACAGGGCGATCGTCTGCTGCAGTACAGCAGGGATGGTGGATGGAGGCAACGTAACGGCCCGCTGGGGGCAGTGGTCCCCGGCACGGGTCACGCGATTGGCCAGGCGCACGTCCTGTACCTTGTGAAAGGCGGTTCTGGAGCCAATCCAGAAGCGCGTGTGATGGTCTTCCAGACGATCACGGGATCATGGGCGACGCTCGGTGACGCCGGATCACCCGACGTGCAGTTCGGGGCCGGCTGGAAAGACGGAATTCTCTGGATTCAACCACGCGCAACCGGGTCCGGCGTCGAGCTTGGCCTCACAGAAATCCGGTCGGGCAACTCTTTGCTTGCACCGCTCGACTGGATCGTGCTGGCCGTGTACCTGCTGATCATGCTTGGTATCGGCTTCTTTTTTTACAATCGGGAGAAGAGCCGATCGTCTGCCGATTTCTTCGTTGGTGGCCGCAGCATTCCATTCTGGGCGGCGGGCATAAGCCTCTATGCGACGAATGTGAGTTCCATCAGCTATATCGCCATTCCAGCCAAGGCGTTCGAAACGAACTGGCAGTACCTGACGAATAATCTCGTCGCAGTTGCCGCACTAATTTTCGTCGCGATCTGGATTGTCCCGGTTTTGCGACGACTCGATCTGATGTCGGTATTCCACTACCTTGAGAACCGATTTCATCCCGCGATTCGCATGCTGTCGAGCACATTTTTTATTCTGGTACAAATGGGCAGCCGCATGAGCATCATATTGTTTCTGCCGTCGCTCGCCATCTCGACTGTCACCGGCATCGATGTGGTCTGGAGCATCCTGATTATGGGAGTGACGACTATCGTCTACACTGCGCTTGGCGGTATTAAAGCAGTGATCTGGACCGACTTCATTCAGCTCATTGTCATGTTCGGCGGAGCATTGTTTTCGATAGGCTTTATCATTCTGGCGCTGGACGGCGGCATCGGGGAATTCCTGGCGGTTTCCATGCCGGAAGAGAAAATGAAACTGTTCGACTGGAGCTGGGATTTGACTGAGGCAACCGTCTGGGGATTCATCTTTCTCGTGCTTTTCGACGTGGTCCTTACCTTTCCAAAGGATCAGGTACTGATGCAGCGTGTACTGTCAACTAAATCCGCTCAGCAGGCCGGGCGTTCGGTGTGGACATTTGCCGCCATAATGTTCCCTGGCGGCTTTCTTTTCTATTTGATCGGTACAGCGCTGTACGCGTTTTATAGAAGTCACCCAGAGAGAATGGATCCGACGTTGGCGATCGATGCAACGTTTCCGCAGTTCATTGCAGCGGAACTTCCTATTGGTATAACCGGGTTGATCATCGCAGGAATATTCGCAGCGTCGATGTCAACTCTTTCCAGCATCTTAAACAGCGTCGCCACAGTTGTGTCGGTCGATTTTTATGAGAAGCTTGCCAAGAACCCAAAGCAGACCGTAAGCGTTCGACTCGCCGAGTGGGTGACCGTTGCGGCAGGGCTGATCGGTATGATGTTGGCGTACTTGCTTTCGCGTTACGATATTCGCTCTTTGTTTGACCTGTCGATTGAGCTGGCTGGCTTGTTGGGCGGCGGGTTCGCCGGAGCCTATACTCTGGGCATGTTCACGCGCAGGGCAAACTGGCAGGGGGTGATATTGGGAGTTGCGGCAAGCATTTCCATCACCCTGCTGGCGTGGTCTGTCGATCTGGTTCATCCTTACTTCTACTTGGCAATTTCAATCCTCGTTTGCATTGTGGTCGGGTACCTGGCCAGCTGGTTCTTCCCGCCGCCGAATGATCTCGCCGGCCTGACCATTCTCGAAAAGAGAACGGCAGCCTGACGTCGGCCGCGATTATGGATACGAAGTTCCTCAATACTTTCGTCGTCGTGGTGGAATGCGGTTCCATGGCCGCGGCTGCACGGCAATTGAATGTTACGCCCGCAGCGGTGGCGCAGCAGATTCGAGCGCTCGAGCGGCAGCTTGACGCGCCGTTAATCATGCGGGCGGGCCGGACGGTCACTGTGACCGCGGCGGGTGCGCGCATTCTTGAGCCGGCGCGCGATCTGTTGCGCAATGCGGCTGATCTGCACGCAGTGGCCGTGGACGACGTTGTCGGCGGTGAACTTCGAATCGGCGCGAGTATCACTGCACTCACGGGTATATTGCCTGACATCCTCGCGCGAACAGTCGCGAAGTTCCCGCAAATAAGCGTGTTCATTCAACCCGGCTTTTCCATCGACCTGCATCGCGCGGTAGAAAGCGGTGAACTCGACGCTGCCATCGTACTGGAGGCGCCCTTCGCACTGCCAAAGACTTGCTGCTGGAAAACATTACGTGAAGAGCCCCTGGTTGTATTGGCACCGAAGCGCCTGGCGGGTTGCGACCCTCATGAATTGTTGGCAACACAGCCTTTGATTCGGTACGACCGCAATCAGTGGGGTGGCCATTTGGCAGACGAGTATCTGAAGAAGGCGGGAATTTCACCAAAGGAACGATTTGAGCTTAATGCCCTGAACGCCATTGCGGTGATGGTTGATCGAGGTCTGGGTGTTTCACTCGTGCCCGATTGGGCGAAACCCTGGCCGGAAGGGCTGCATCTGGTGCGACTTGCGCTCCCCTTGGACTTCGAGCCGCGTCGCATCGGCATTGTGTGGCTGCGGTCATCGATCCGCATCCGACTGCTGACGGCGTTTGTGCAAGAATCACGCGCCAGCAATTTGTTACCGTCCAAGGCGACAGCATCGACCGTGGGTCTGTAAGCTGAGCTTGAAATCCGACGCGAATTGCAGATTCGCACGATACAAAACGTAGTTCTTGAATATACCGCCGGACGTTGTCGTGCGGCCCTGTATTCGCCGAGACTTCCGCGAGCCGATGTCAGATGGTGTCTACACTCGGGTTGAAGATTATGAACTATCCCCAAGCTTCCAATGAGCATGTTGAATTTTTCCACGAGCACGGATACCTGGTGGTAAAGGATGCCATCGATTTGCGGGAAATTCAGTTGTTGGATGAGGCGTGCCAGGAAATTCTTCGTCGCAAGGAAGAACTTGCGAACGACTGGGCGTGGGAAAAGGGCAGGACGAAGGAGCAACGCTCATTCAAAATAGTGCAGGCGAACCCGGGAAACGTCGTTCCGAATATAACCGAGCTGGAGTTCAGGCGCTGGACAGCCGCATTTGCTTCATGCCTTTTGGGACAACCGGTGGCGTTCTGGTACGACCAGTACCTTGCAAAGCCGCCTCTCGATGGCGCAGAAACGTATTGGCACCAGGATGAGGGATACTGGGGAAGGAACCTTGACGACAAAGGCATTACTTGCTGGATGCCCTTTCATGATGTCGACGAAACGAATGGCTGCATGCACTTTATCGACCATGGTCATCGCGATGGGATACTGATACATACTCGCCCCGACCATATCAAGAGCGATCTTCTTGTGTGCAAGCCAGATGCGTCGAGAACCGTGATCTGCCCGATCAAGTGCGGCGACGTCACGTTCCATCATGGAAAGACGCCCCATATGACAACACCGAATTTGAGCAACCAATGGCGGCAGGCCATCACCACGCACATGAGCGCCCAGGGAGCAACATTCGGGAACTTTTACCCATGGTACGCAGGCGTAAACCAGCGGAAGCCGGACAAGCAATTGGACGCGAAGTGATGCCGGGGAGCCTCTGCACTAGTCTGGGTGAAAATACGCCGTCCACGGCTTGTGCAGAAGCTCCCTGACGATAGCTTCGACTTGCGGGTGAGGAATGCGCGTTGTAAATCCGCAAGCAACAATCAGTGTTGTCTGAAGATACTCTCAAGCAGTGTTGTTCAAAAGCAGAATCATCGAGACTGACTGCGACAGAATTGGCGCGGGGCGCACTACCAAGATCACGTACTGCTGTCGCACTTTGACAACGGCTGATACCGGACCTTTGCACGAAGGTTGCGTGTTGTCAGATTACGGGGGATCCAATGCCTACGAAGAATCAGAATGTACCTGCTGCAGCGGCTGCAGTATCCGCGAGTTTTCTGCTATTACTGTTTTCGGCGAGGGCTGTCGCCCAGCAACCGGCATCGGATACGCGAACCGAACCGTCGGACGATGCCATTGAGGAGGTCATCGTCACCGGGAGCCGAGTGCCGAAGGCAGCAGACAAGATTCCAGGGGCGGTCAACGTAATCAGCGAAGTGGAAGTTGAGCGAAGTATGGCGCTTTCATCTGACGTTACCGCACTCCTAACGAGAACCGTGCCGGGGTACGCAGAATCAAAACAACAATTGAGCAACACCGGTGAGACGCTGCGTGGACGCATAGCCTTGAGATTGTTCGATGGCGTCCCGCAAGGATCTCCGCTCCGAGAGGTAAACCGGTCTGGTGTATTCACTGACCTCGGAATCGTTGAGCGGGTTGAAGTAATCAACGGACCGTCGGCGGCGGAGGGGGTAGGCGCGTCGGGCGGCATCATCAACTACATCTCAAGAACACCCACTGAAGACGGTACTGAAGTGCAGGTATCGACTCAATTGCGTACACAATTCGAAGATGATAGCGAAAGTTGGAGAATCGGGTTCAACGTCGCGCACAAGGAAGATGCTTACGACGCCCTGTTTGCGGCATCATTTGCCGAAAACGGCATTCCGTATGATGGCAATGGTCGTCGGATTGGCCTGGATTCCAGTGGATCGGCCTCGGATTCCGAAACCGGAAACTTGTTCATCAAGTTGGGCACGAACCTCGGGCGCGACGACACGCATCGCCTGGAGCTGGCGGTCAGCCGCTTCAAAATCGAGTGCCAGTGCAACTACACTTTGGCCGTGGGTGATCGAGACGCCGGGATCACGAATACCGCAATCAAGCAACAGCCTCTGGGTTCGAAGGCGTCATTCAACGACTTTACGCAAGAAAGCCTGAAATATACGAATACCGATTTGGCTGGCGGCTCGCTGTGGCTTCAATATTACAATGCGAGCCAGGCAATGCGATTCGAAGCAGAGAATTTTATAGACAAGCAAGATCCCCTTATCGTGGACATTCCTCTGGGTCCGGATGGTCTGCCGGTCGGAGACTTTCCGCCGGGTGGCTTTCCGCTGATCGAGCAATCCGAAATGAATTCCCAGAAAGAAGGCTTGCGATCCTCCTGGACACGCCCGGATCTGTTCGCCGATGGCGTCGAGTTGCAAGTTGGTCTGGATCTGGTGGAAGACGTCGCCCAGCAGAAACTGGCGTTGACGGATCGCCTGTGGGTACCCCCCATGGAATACACCAGCGTCGCACCTTTCCTGCAGCTTTCCTACGATATTGGCGCGTTGACTCTGACTGCGGGAGTTCGGAGAGAGGATGGCGAACTGCAGGTGGACGACTATACAACCGTGTGGAACCGAGACCGCCGGTTTGTAAGTGGTGGAGCGCTGGATTACCAGGAAACCATGCCGAACGCAGGCGCAATCTGGCGTGTGACCGACCAGTGGTCCGTATACGCCTCCTTCTCCGAAGGCTTCACGCTGCCGAACGTCGGAATCCCGCTGCGCAACATCAGCTGCTCCAACGATACGAACGAGGACGGCAGCGACGGGCCGTTTGGCGGTACGCAACCCGACGGCTGCCCGAACGATCCACCGATCTCCGTCGAGGGAATTCTCGATCTGCAGGCAATCGTCGTTGAAAACCGCGAGGTCGGCTTCAACTGGCGCGGCGCAGGCGGAAGTTTCGGAGCGTCGTACTATCAATCGGACTCCGATCTCGGAGTCAGTCTGGCCGTCGATCCGAACACCAATGATTTCATTATGCTGCGGAGGCCGACTGAGATTGAAGGGTTTGAGTTGTCGGGCGAGTTCAACGCTACCGATGAGTTGAGACTCAATGCACTTTTCTCACACACCGAAGGAGACACGAGGGCCGGAGATTCTGGTCCACTGGACCTGGAAATGGGAATTAACGACATTGGTCCGGACAAGTTCGTGTTTACGGCGAACTGGGCTTATTCCGACCTGGGCGATGTCACGATCGGGTCAAGAACACTGCTTGATCGCGATATCAATGAGGGCGGGCCCGGCGAAGAGCGTATCAGTGGCTACACTCTTTTCGATCTGACAGCGAAATACCGACTGGGTGATGGCACGCTGTCTCTGGGCATTGACAACCTGACTGATAAATTCTACATCTTGAGTCAATCACAGGTAGAAGGATTTCAAAACTTCTTTTCCGGACGTGGCCGAGCGATCACAGTCGGTTACGCCATCAACTTCCTATGAGGTAGTCCATCACGTATCGGAGATTGCAGTCAGCATCTGGTGTGGGTTATCGGTTACCCGAATTGGTCACTCATCCACATTTGCCAGTCAGATTATGGTAGCCAACTCTTTTCAATTGCGGCACTTTGTACTCGCTGATTTCCGCCTGCGGTTGATCGGAATCGATCGTGATCCTGGTCGCCGGTTCCGGTAATCTGGACTTCGTTATTCGCGTCCCGCACATTCCAATGCGTGGCGAAACGGTGTTAGGAAGTGACCTCGACATCGTCCCAGGGGGCAAAGGCGCCAATCAGGCCGTCGCATGTGCACGGGCGGGAGGCGCTGCAACAGAAATCTTGCTCGCAACCGGCGACGATGAGTTTGCCGGTCCTATCGAGCGATCACTAATGGCGGCCGGTGTCGTCGTACGACAGGTAAGAGTCCCGAATCAGCGAACCGGTCTGGCTTTCATTTGTCTGTCCGACGATGCGGAAAACGCCATTGCCGTGGCGCCGGGGGCTAACAGCGCGTTGACCGCCGATGACCTTCCAGCACTGTCTGAATGCAGCCACTTGCTCTTACAGCTTGAGACGCCCATTCCGATTGTCACTGAGTATGCACGTATCGCGAAAGAGCGATGCGTTGCGGTCGTGCTGAATGCTGCCCCGGCACAACAACTACCCTCTGAGCTATTGGCAATGATCGATATACTGATTGTGAACGAAGGCGAGCTCGACGTTGTCGCGGGCCGCCAGGACAGCATAGTCGATCGTCTGGAGCGCATCGATGTGCCATGCGTCATCGTGACACTGGGCGCGCGCGGCTGCTGCGCGAGGGCGGCCGGCAAGGCGACGGTGCAGCCCGGGTTTGTGGTCGCGTCGGCAGACACAACCGCTGCGGGCGACACGTTTTGCGGCGCCCTCGTGGCCACCTTGAGCAAGGGATACAGTCTGGCGCGAGCCATGCAGTATGGCAACGCCGCTGGAGCCCTCGCCTGTACCAGAGTCGGCGCACAAGCTAGCATCCCGACTTGCGCTGAAGTGGAACAGCTGCTCAAGAGCAGTTCGTCGCCAACGGCAGCAGAGCGCGAGGAATTAGAGCTATTCTGCGGTTTAACCCGGTAACAACGATCGCCAATGACGGACAATCGCTCGACCTATTCGAAGAAGCAGCTGCACCCGGAGCAAGATCATCGAAAACGGGTGGAAGCATCCACGGCCTCGGTGGCGAACCCGGACCCTTCGGAGTACGCCCAGCCACACACAGTCGGCGCACATCTGCCGGTTCCAGGCAAGGTGCCGGCATGGCCGATGACGAACATAGGCCAATGGAAGATCGATGTGGCAGGCAGTGTCGAGTCGTGGCTTGCGGCAATGACAGCATGGCGCCACGAACACCTGATTCGTATGGGTTACGACGATGCAGAATACAGTCGCACCGAATTTGCCTGGACACAACGCAATTTTGTCCACACGCAGATGATGGTTGAGGACCGCTATTTTTACGACCCGGCATCCGGTCGGTATACGGTCGACCGGTACCTTGATGATCTGGAACAGCGCTTTGGCGGTGTCGATAGCGTACTAATATGGTACGCCTATCCGAATATCGGCGTAGATGACCGGAATCAGACGGATCTTGCCAGTGACTTGCCGGGTGGTCTTGCCGGCCTCAAGCAGGCAATTGATGACTTTCACCGCAGAGGCGTAAAAGTATTTCTGCCCACGATGCCGTGGGACAACGGGACCGGCGATGCGGGTATGTCTGATTGGCAGTCGATAGCCGAACTCGCCGCTGAAGTGGGGGCCGACGGTGTTAATGGCGACACCTATTATGGAGTTCCGCATGCCTTTCGAGACGCCTCCGATAACACCGGGCACCCGGTAGTTTTTCAACCGGAGACAGCGCCACTTGCCGACGAAGCGTTGATGTGGAACAACCAGAGTTGGGGTAAGGCGTCCACTGGCGTCGTCCCGGCAGTCAGCAAGCTCAAGTGGCTTGAGTCGAGGCATCTTGTCAATGTGGAGAATCGCTGGGGGAGGGATCGGACGGACGACTTCCACTACATTTTCTTCAATGGCCTGGGCTATGTCGCCTGGGAAAACGTATGGGGTATCTGGAATCAGTTGACGCCCCGGGATGCCGAGACGTTGCGACGAATTTCCACTATAGAACGAAGATTTGCATCGCTGCTTGTCAGCGCAGACTGGAGGCCGTATGCGCAAACGCTGCAGCAAGGCGTTTTTGCGAGCCGGTTTCCCGTTCACGAGACCACATTGTGGACCATCGTAAATCGAAATGAATACGAGTTGAGCGGCGAACAGCTCGTCGTAAGGCACTTCGGTGGTATTCGGTATTACGACCTTTGGCATGGCCTGGAATTGCAGCCACGACTCGATGGCGACGATGCATTGCTCGAACTGGATCTGGAGTCGCGAGGCTTCGGCGCTGTGCTGGCTGTGGCGAGTGGGGCCGAGCAGGACGATTTGTCGGAATTTCTCGCGCAAATGCAGACGTCAAGTAAGGTTAAATTACAAAGTCTTTCCTGCTCATGGCGCGCATTGCCGCAGCGACTGGTGGAAGTTTTGCCTACGGAACCGGCTAATGGCGTGGCGAACGGTATGCTTGCGATACCCGCCGGAGAATTTGATTTTCGCGTCACGGGTATTGAAATTGAGGGTTACACGTGGGCGGGACTGGATTTTCAGTATCCGTGGGAAAGTACAGCGCGTCGCAGCCATCTTCACCGCATGCCCATCCAGGAGTTTCACATCGACCGAACGCCTGTGACGAACGCCGCATATCTCGAGTTCATCCTGGCGACAGGATATCGCCCGGCCGACGATCACAATTTTCTTCGCGACTGGAGTAACGGCAAGCCCAGGCCCGGGTGGGAAAACAAACCCGTGACCTGGGTATCGATTGAGGATGCCCGAGCCTATGCGGCATGGGCCGGCAAACGCCTGCCGCACGAATGGGAGTGGCAATATGCCGCGCAAGGTGCTGACGGCCGCCTGTATCCCTGGGGTAGCGATTGGAATAACGGAGCTGTACCGGCGGCGAACAAAGGCCGTAGTCTTTCGCCGCCGGCGGATGTGGATGCGCACCGCGACGGCGCCAGCCCATTCGGTGTCATGGATCTCGTGGGCAATGTCTGGCAATGGACCGATGAATACTTCGACGAGCATACGCGTGCTGCGGTTTTACGTGGCGGCAGCGCCTATCAGCCACAGAATTCTCACTGGTATTTTCCGCAGGCGTATCGACTTGATCAGCATGGCAAATATCTCTTGATGGCGCCGGGCAAAGACCGGTCGGGAATGCTGGGATTCCGCTGCGTGGTTGACACGGGAGCGAGTACGGACATGTGCCGGACTCGCGACGTTGAAAACGGTCAGGGATGACCTTTTTCAACATTCTGCCAGGGCAGCCAGGTCTCGCTCTGCAAATGCGGAAGGGGCCCAAACCGGGTTCGTGCTGAAGTAACGTATAGCAATGAGTGAGAATAGCTGAAATGGCTTTTTATCTGCTTTCCAATCCACCAAAGTCGTCCTGGACACGTACAGCGTAACTGACCAATGACGATGCAACCGGATAATTCGAACTCGCTCGGTCCATTGAGCGGTGTTCGTGTGCTCGACCTGAGTGCTTACATCGCAGGACCCTATGGTTGCACCCTTCTCGCGGATCAAGGGGCCAATGTAGTCAAAATTGAACCGCCAAATGGCGACAATTTGCGCAATTATCCGTCAACCTTGAAGGCTGAAAGCCGTGCCTTCATTGGCCTGAACCGCAACAAACTCGATTTGGTGCTGAATCTAAAGACATCTGAGGGTCTGGCGGTCCTGCTCAAGATGGTTCGTGACGTGGATGTCCTGGTTCACAACTTCAGGCCCGGCGTACCGGAGCGACTTGGCATCGCATTTGATCAACTGCAGCTGGTCAATCCAAGGTTGATTTATTGTGCGGTCACGGGTTTCGGTGACACTGGGCCGATCAAGGACAAGGCGGGTTACGACCAGGTATTGCAGACCATGACAGGCATGTGCGCAATGCAGGGCAAGCGTGGCGGTGCTCCCGAGATTATCTACGGCTCGGTGGTGGACTACTACGCTGCTGCTCTGGTCGCAAGCGGCGTAGCGTCCGCACTGTACGAACGAGAGCGCAGTGGTCGTGGACAATTCGTCGGTGTTTCGCTGTTGCGCAGTGCGTTGACCATGCAGTCAGCGCGCCTGGTGTGGGCCGAGGGTGAGCCCGAGGACATTGGTCGTGATTTCCGATCCGGCGAAATCTCAGGACTTCATCCGACCCGCGAGGGCTACTTGTACATCTCGGCAAACACGTCGAGATTCTGGAGCGCTCTTTGTAACAAGATAAACCTTCCTGAACTGGCTGAAGACGAACGATACAAATCGGTGCGAAAACGGGCGGAGTTGGCGTCTGAAATCGTACCTCGTCTTCACGACGCGCTAAGCTCTCGCACGGCGCTGGAGTGGGAAGCTTTTTTTGGTGACGATGTGCCATGCGCAGCGGTTCGGAACATCGAAGATGTGTTTCGAAGTGAGCAGGTACTTGCTGAACAAATGGTCACAACCTTTGACCATCCGCTGGTTGGGCAGTATCGGGGACAGACTCGCCCTATCAAATTCAGTCGCACTCCTGGTCCAGCGCCATTCGCCGCGCCGATTTTTGGTCAGCACTCGGACGCCGTTTTGGCGGAATTTGGGTATTCACGAGAGGAGCGGCAGCAGTTGCGTGACAAAGGTATCGTAAAATAAGTCCATAGCCGAAGCGTCGACTCATTCGTCGAATGTCGTGATCGGCTTCAGTACACCGTAGCGTTCCTTCCGCAGTTTGCCATGCAGCGTTGGGAAGTCGATCAGAGCCGGCGGCAACTTGGTGTCTGGCAGACGATCCAGCAGGTCGCGGATCAAGGTCAGCCGTCCGAGTCTCTGGTCGTCGAAATCGACCAGCGTCCATGGCGCGTGCCGGGTGTGCGTGGCCTTCAGCATCGCCTCGCGGGCGCGAGTGTAGTCGGCGTAGCGCTCGCGTGCCTTGAGGTCGATCGGCGACAGCTTCCAGCGCTTGAGCGGATCGTCGCGACGTTCCGCGAAACGCGCCTCCTGCCGCACCTGGTCGGTGCACAGCCAGTACTTGAACAACAGGATGCCGTCGTCGACCAGCAGTTTCTCGAACACGGGCGCCTGCCGCCATGTCGTAGGTCATGTATCGTTCAAACTCCAACAACTCTGGCATGGCGGTTCAACCTTCTTGTGAAGTTCCGCGCATAATGCCATGATTTATGACACAGGAGTGCTAGACAGCCTGCAGGAACTCCACGATCCTCTTGCGGGTCGCCGGGTCCGGCAGTGGACCCGAGCCGGCTCGCGCATTGTCCTCCATGTGCCGCGCATTGCTGGTCGCGGTCAGGACACAGGTGACGTCCGGATTTCCGAGGATGTACTTGAGGGAAAACTGCGCCCAGCTTTCGCAGCCGAACTCCGCCGCCCAGGGCGGCAGTTCCTGGCCGCTGACCTGGCCGAAATACGATCCATTGCCGAAGGCGCGATTGATCATCACGGCCACGCCGCGCTCCGCGGCGGCCGGTATGACGCGCTCGTCGGCACCTGTTTCCATCGGCGAATAGTTCACCTGGATGAAATCGAGTTCGTGCGAGCGAATGAGCGATTCCATTTCCTCGAAGCCGCTGCTCCTCGAAGTCGTGATGCCGATATAACGCACACGGCCCGCGTCCTTCCACTGTCGCAGGTTCTTGAGTTGCGTCTCGGCATCGACCAGGCTGTGCACCATCATCAGATCGAGCGGTCGCTTGCCCAGCAGTTCCTGTGACCGTTCCATCGACTCGAGACCTTCTGTCGCGCCGCGCTCGCTGACCTTGGTCGATACGAACAGTTCGTCCAGCAGGTCCAGTTCGGAAAAAAAGTCGCCGAGGTGGCGCTCGGACTCGCCGTAAGCCGGCGCCGTATCGACCAGCGTGCCACCCTGTTGCACGAGGGTCCGCAGCACCGCTTTCAATTGTGTGCCGCCGTCGGCCGGCATTTCATTGAACTCGTGCGACGTACCGAGGCCGATCACCGGCAGGTCTTCGTTCGTGCCGGGGATCGGCCGTCGTTCCATCCTGCGGACTTCCGCAATCGCGGACGCCGGCAGCGCCGCCGCAAGACCGGCGGCGGCAGTCAGTTTCAGGAAATCACGCCGGCGGAAGTTGTCGATTGCTGTCATGGCGGCCATCCTTCTCGGTTTCGCCGCTAACATAGCAGGGTTCCCGGGGTCGATAAAACCGCTCGCGAGGCCGGGCCGCCAGCCTGTAGAATCCGGCAGGCTGGCGGGTGTAGTTCAATGGTAGAACATTAGCTTCCCAAGCTAAGAATGAGGGTTCGATCCCCTTCACCCGCTCCAGACCGATTGCCCAACTATCTGAATGCCGGCGGTTTGCCCGATCCCGTGTCCATATA
>JBOHZD010000391.1:0-5018 GCA_050738315.1 Woeseiaceae bacterium | reverse complement strand
GAGAAGGCGATCGGCTGGTTCCAGGGCCGCATGGAGTTCGGCCCGCGGGCGCTCGGTGCCCGGTCCATTTTGGGCGACCCGCGCTCGCCGACAATGCAGAGGTTGCTGAACCTGAAGGTCAAGTACAGAGAGAGCTTCCGCCCGTTCGCGCCCTCGGTGCTGAGTGAGGAGCTTGGGAACTGGTTCGAACTCGATGTTGCCAGCCCCTACATGCTGCTAGTCGCCGACGTCGTGCCGCACCGGCGCCGGCTGATGAACGAGGACGAGCGCACCCGGTTCGGCATCGACAAGCTGAACGTAGTACGCTCGGAAATCCCGGCCGTGACACATGTCGACTACTCGGCCCGTATCCAGACGGTGCATGCTGACACCAACCCGCGCTACCATGCGCTGCTGACAAGCTTCAAGGAGCGGACGGGCTGCCCGGTGATCGTCAACACCAGCTTCAACGTACGCGGTGAGCCGATCGTCTGCACGCCCAAGGACGCGTTCTGCTGCTTTATGGGCACCGGAATCGAACGCCTCGTTGCCGGCAACTGCGTCCTGAAGAAGGAAGAGCAGGACCCGGAACTCAAGCTTGAATACAAAGATGCCTTCGAGCTGGATTGAACAACGTGGCCGGACGGATGAACTTCGCGGCAAGGTCCTTTGGGGCCAGCGGTTGCCGAACGAGATCCGCGAACGGGCTCAGACGCACGAGCTTGGTCTTCCGAAGTGCTCGCGGCCAGGCGAAGCGGTACGTCGGCTGCGGAAGCACCACGCCCACCTCGGCGCGGCGTTCGCGGATGGCGTCATCACAATTGAGCTTGCCGACCGCCGCGACTGTGACCGACCTGAATTGGCTCCTGGTGGCGCAGCGGGCTGACACCGTGGCGCGGATCTCTCACGCTTGGCTCGGCACGCTGGCGACGAATGTAGCAATCCTCGCTTGCACGCTCGCTACAGGCGTTTTGCTGGCGCGCCTTCTTGAGCCTGAGGGCCGGGGTGCGCTAGCTGCTGTCATGTTTTGGCCCCAGCTCATCGTCGGCATCGGATTGTTGAGCCTGAACGATGGCATCATTTTCCACGCTCACGTAACGCAGAGCGACAAACGCGTCTTTACGACCACGGCGCTATGCCTTGGCCTCGTGCTTTCGGCCCTCACGGTGGTGCTGGGCCTGATTCTGCTGCCCCACCTCCTCGGCCCGCAGCACAGCCATCTTGCATGGATGGCACAGGTCTACCTTGTCGGCATGGCGCCTCTCACGTTTATCGATGTCGTCTCGCTCGCCCTCGATCAGTCGGACCTGCGGTTCCGGCGCTCGAACCTGGTGCGCTTGATCCTCTCCCATACCTATTTGCTCGGCCTGGTCCTTCTCTTGGCGTTCGGCGCCGTAAGTATCGCGACCGCTCTTTGGGTGTATTGGCTCGGTCTCCTGCTCACCGCCGCCGCCCGCATCGCTCTGATCCGGCGCGAGTTGGCCACGACGCTCTGCGCGCAGGACGCTAAAGCCATTCTGACCGCCTCCCAACGCTTTCATCGCGGATTCCTGGTTTTCCTTCTGGGTTCGCAGGCGGATCGGATCGTGGTGGTGACGTTTTGGGATGCTTCCAGCATCGGGCACTATGTGATAGCCGCAAGCATCGCGACTGCCGGCCTCATGAGCTTGACCTACAGTTTCCAGGCCGTGCTGGTTCCCAGGATCGCGGCCGCCGCTGGTAACGCGGAGCGCAAGGTCTGGCTGGTGCGAGGTCTGCGCTTCAGCAACGTGCTGATCGGGCTCAGCGCGCTCGGATTGGCAGCGGTCGTCAGTTGGCTTGTCCCCTTGATGTATGGCGATAGCTTCGCTCCTGCCGTCGTGCCGGCAGTCATCCTGGCGCTCGGCGGTTGGCCGCTCGCGTTGCGGCAGATCATCATGCGCTGTCTGCGAGCCTTCGGCGAGAGTGGCATTGCCGTGATCGCGGAGTCGATTGCCCTCCTCGGGTTCCTGGCTCTCGTCTGGCCACTCAGCGGCTTGCTCGGCCTCTCCGGGATAGCGCTGTCGATGGCCGCTGCCAACCTCATCGCCCTCATCTACCTAGCAGCCGCCCTGCAGTGGCGCTTCGGCTTGTCGTTCATGCAGTGGCACGGCTTCGATGCAGTCGCGCTGGCGGGCCTGTTGCAGGCGTTCACCAGTGCACTGAAGCTGCGAAAGGAGCAGGATGCACGCGCAAGGCCAACGCCATGAGTGGCCGGATCGCGGCCGCGATGCACGCGTGCCCGTGTGCCGCACCCCGCCGATCCGGCGACGTGGTCGTCGGCTCGCAGTTCCCGACAACATGAACTCCGCCATCTCCTGAAGCCATATGTACGAGCCGGACTACCTCCTCTTGATCTACACGCTTCAGCTCCTGCTGATGCTGCCCATTGCGGAGCGTGTCTATCGTTTCGCCTGCGACCCACGAGAAATAGTCTCGCCGTTGACATTGATCGTCACCGCATTTTGCTATCTCTACGTAGCGGGTTACTACACTGCGGCCTCCGAAGAACTTGCCACTTATACTACCCCGGCCGCTCTTTTCAGACTCATGATGCTAGCTGTTTTGGCCTACTATGCTTACATACTTGGCTTCGCGATGGGTCTGCGGACACCCACTGCTAAGTCTCGCCCGTTCTGCTACGGCTGGTCATGCTGGTATGCGATGGCGCTCATCGCCGCCGGGTTCGCAGGCCAACTGGTCCTCACACAGAAGTTCGGCGGCTTCATCGCCTTCTACAGTGAACCGCATGGCCGCGCCGCCGATTGGGAACAGGTGTCTGCATATCTCTACTCCCTTCCTCGACTCATGTTTCCCGGTGCTTTCCTTCTCTACGCCGCGCTCGTACGCTATGGGCTGCCGGGAGTATTGCCTCGGATAGGCGTGTTTGCCACGCTCGCGTTCTATGGCTTTCAAACCTATGTTTTTGGCAACCGAGGTGACACTATCAGGCTTTTTCTTCTCTTTGTGGTAACACCGATGTTGCTGAGGGGCAGGGTGCGCTTGTCTCATTTTACGGTGTTAGCTGCGGCCGCGATCGCGCTCTCGGCTGTCGTCCTTTTTCCCTTCCTCCGCGAAGCCGTGCATCTCGGCTCTGAGAAGAGCGTGGTTCAAGCGATGGACGACATCGTCAGCGACGAGCCTGTCGATCTCGATCACCGCATGGATTCCGGACGTGAGTTGTTCCTAGCGGCCGCCCTGGTCGACGCCGTATCGAAAGCAAACCTCTACGACCTCGGACGATATTGGCTTTATCCGTTCGTCAACCTGGTGCCCCGGTTCATCTGGCCAGATAAACCCTACGCCTCTGACTGGTCGGTGGGAATCTACAATGTCTTGCCGGTTTATCATCCTGGTTGGATTCTCTATCCTGGCATTTTCCCCACCGGAGTTGCCGATACTTTCGTCCGGTTTTCCTGGTTCGGCGTGCTGGCCTGGTTCATCTTTGGTTGGTGGGGCGGCAGGTTGTGGTCGAATGCCATGACCACGCGAGGAATCATCGAGGCAGGATATCTCTGGGCTTACCTCATGATAATCTGCCACTTCGTCGCCCAAGACTTTTTTGCGGGCTGGCACGCATGGCTGTTCTACATGGTGCCGGTCTGGTGGGCGAGCTTCGTCGCGGCGATTCTGACGGGCGTGAGGGGAGGCATGCCGCCTCTCCGCGATCAGCCAGGGGGAGGTCCGGCCACTGCATCGGTTCGGTAGCGAAGCGGTGCGCGCGATCCAGAGGCGACGGGCTCGCACCGGTTTGAGACACTCGGACAAGTCAGCTACGGTCGGCAAGTGAATGTCTGTGAGTTGACAGTAGCGACAAAAGCAAGGAGAGAAAGGCTGTTGCGGCTCCCAGGCGTTGAGGGATGAGGTTCGCTGAATGGTGGAAGCTTTGGCCTATCTAGGTGAGGGGGCGATTGGATCTATCATGCCCATAGCCCGTCAGGCAAAGTGGAACGCTCGAAGATATGCTGCGAGTGCGTGTGCTGCGCTAAGCACGGTTGATCGCGATCCAGACATTGCCTTCCTGGTCGGCTGTGGCCGAAGCGGAACGACTATTCTCGGTCGGCTGCTGGCGGTCCATCCGAAGATAAGATATCTCAACGAACCGTTGGATATCTGGTTTGCGGTCGAACCGCGAACCGATTGTATTGACTTCTTCGGCGGCAAGGGTTTATGTCATCTTGATGAAGGTCACGTCAATCAGGCGAGCGTAGCCAGAGCACGAGGATTGTTCGGCGTCATCCAGGCGCTGTCTCCCGGCAAGCTGCTGGTGGAGAAACTGCCGTCGAACGCCTGGAGGCTTCGGTGGCTGCGGGTGCTCTTTCCGAAGGCGCGCTTCATCCACATCGTTCGGGACGGTTGGGATGTGATCAGAAGCATTGCGACTCTGGCAGCAAACACAACTTATAAAGTGAGTGGACGCAGGGCATTTAATCAATGGTGGGGCGTGGCCAACTACAAGTTGGAGAGGATGATAGAGGAAGCGCCTCGGTATGTGGACTATCATTACCGTCTCGTCAAAGCAGATAGGGCGTCGGCGGCAATGCATATGACATTTGCGGCTCATGAGTGGATCAGCGCGAATCTGGATGTCGAGGAGGCGCGACGGCAACTCGAACTCGGGGCAGGGGATTATTTCTTCCTGCGCTATGAGGATCTTCTCCAAAGGCCGATGGAGTGCCTGGAGGGATTATTTGAGTGGTTGGCAGTGGGCGAGATCGAAGGAGCTTCTCGGTGCCGGATGCAGGCGCTGTGGCGGCCGAAGCGGGCAAACAGCGGGTCGGTGGTGCTGGAAGACTGGGTCGTGCGCGATTTTGGTCGAGTGATGGACCGGTATGGGTACGGTATGTGATGAGATCGAGCCCGGACACGGCCGCAGGATGCGGTTCGATGAAAGTTGGGGTCGTTCTGGCGCACGTGTCCTGGCGAGCGGCCGGCGTGTGGTCCAGCGTCGGGCGGCTCGCGAAGGCTCTGTCGCAATCCGGGGTTCGTGTCGAGGTATTCGGACTTGCCGATTCCGAGAG
>JBOHZD010000390.1:0-10080 GCA_050738315.1 Woeseiaceae bacterium | reverse complement strand
GAGCTTCAACGACGGACCAGCCGCACGAATCCGGCGATCAACAGACCGAATGCGATCAGGCCGCCCACGGTCACCATCCAGTCCGGTCCGAGCCAATCGGTTCCGAAGCCTTCCGGCTTCCTGTTCTGCACAAAGGCCACTGCCGCAATACCGACACCCAGCAGTCCCTCCCCGCCGACAAACCCGCTGCCGAGCAGGACCCCGCGCTCGCGATACCCGGCTGCCTCCGCTTCGGACTTTGCGCGGCGCTCGAACCAGCCTCGCAGCAATCCTCCGAGGAACAGCGGCGTCATTGTGGAAACCGGCAAATAAACGCCGACCGCGAACGGTAGTGAAGGAATCCTGAAAAGTTCACAGACAAGCGCAATACCGATGCCGATTGCTACGAACCCCCAGGGCAATTGCTGATCCAGGACTCCTTCGATCACGAGTTTCATCAACGTCGCCTGCGGCGCCGGCAGTTCCTGTCCGCCGAAACCGAATGTCTCAGCGAGCAACAGGACCGACAGGCAGACGAACGTTGCCGATGTCAGTACACCGATCAATTCACCCACTTGTTGCCGTCGTGGCGTCGCGCCCAGCAGGTAACCGGTTTTCAGGTCCTGTGACATATCCCCGGCAATGGACGCAGCAATAGCGACGACACAGCCGACCGTGAGTGCGGCGGCCTTGCCGCTGAGATCGGTCCACCCCATCAGGAGGAACACGCCGGCGGTGCCGAGCAAGGCAGCGATCGTCATGCCGCTGGTCGGATTGCTGGTCACGCCCACCAGACCGACGATGCGCGACGCGACCGTGACAAAGAAGAAAGCAAAAATAACGACGCAGATTGATGCGATCAGTCGCACGCCGACGCCGCCCACGTTGCCGATTATCTGCGGCACCAGAACCATCAGGAGGACAATGGCCAGCAAGCCGAAGCCGATGAATTTCAATGACAGATCGTTGTCCGTTCGCGTGCCTGTCTCGCTCGCAGCCCCTTCTTCTCCGACGCGATGCCGAATTTCCGTCGCACCGATGCGGAAGCTCTGCATCATCACCGGAATGCTGCGGATGAGCGTGACGATGCCGCCCGTCGCAACGGCGCCGGCGCCGATGTAGCGCACGTAACGCGTCCAGAGGTCGCTCGGCGACATGTCCCTGATGAGGGCTGCGCTTTCGGGAAACACCGGCGAGGTAAAGGCATCACCCCACCAGGCCATGGTCGGAATGATCACGACCCAGGCGAGCAGTCCTCCACCGACCATCACTGCGGCGATTCGCGGCCCCAGAATATATCCGACGCCGAACAATGCCGCGGAGAGGTCGAGTCCGACTTCGCCCTTCTTGATGAACGGCAGCCGCGTCCATGCGTCGGCCGGTATCACCTTGATCCACGACGTCAGAAACTTGAACAGCGCGCCGAGGCCGAGCCCGTAAAATACGTAACGCGCACTCTTGCCTCCGACCTCGCTGGCAACCAGTACTTCGGCGCAGGCAGTTCCTTCCGGGTACGGCAGACGGCCGTGTTCCCCTTTAATGAGGAAACGCCGCAGCGGAATCATGAACAGCACGCCGAGCACGCCACCGCACAGCGCGAGCAGGGTCATTTGCAGCAAGCCCGGCGCAACATCCCAAAGGAACAACGCCGGCAAGGTGAAGATGACGCCGCTGGCCAGGGAACTCGACGCCGAGCCGATCGTCTGCGACATGTTGGCTTCGAGAATGGTGCCGGGATAGCCGACGCTCTGCAGCGCCCGAAAAGCGGCGACGGTCATGACTGCGACCGGAATCGACGTGCTGATGGTCAGGCCGGCCCGCAAGCCGAGATATGCGTTGGCCGCACCGAATACGATACCGAACAAGACACCGAAGAAGGCGGCCTTGATCGTAAATTCGGGCAGCGTTTCCTGTGCGGGGATGTAAGGCGGATACTCCTGGCCCGGCGGGAGTTCGACATACGCAAGCGCCGAGAGGCCCCGTGATGATTCAGACACGTTTTCCGGCATCGCTCCCCCTTCGGTGTGACTCATTCTTTATTATTGATGTCGGAAGACTAACAGCCGCATGGAGATGTGAGTACCGCGGAAAAAAACCGCCCGGAGTCCGGGCGGCATGGCAAGCAGCAGGTGCGTTGGGTTGCAGCACCTTGTTCTCCGTGCGTACCGTGTGCGGTACGGAAGATATGCTACTACATATTGTACCTGAAGGTGAACTGCGTACAAGATATGCTGATTCGACCGGTGTATGGGTCGTTGCATGATCGCCCGCGCCGGGATCCTCTATAAAGGACTCGATCTCCTGTGACCAAGACGTATCCGATCAACAAGCAGAACAAAGTCCGGCAACTGAAGGAAAAGGCTCACTACGACGAAGACACGGTGCACCGGATCCTCGATGCAGGACTGGTGGCGCATGTCGCGTTCAACCAGGACGGGTCGCCCGTCGTGGTGCCGATGATCTACGGACGCGAAGGCGACACCCTTTATCTGCACGGCGCACGCAAATCACGCGTGATTCGCATGCTCGAGCAAACCGGCCAGGTGTGCGTCAACGTGACGCTGCTCGACGCCCTCGTTCTGGCACGCTCGAGCTTCAATTCTTCGATGAACTATCGTTCGGTCACGGTGTTCGGCCGGCCGCGCCTGCTGGATTCCAGCGCGGAAAAGTTGCATGCCATGCGCATCATCAGCGAACACACGATGCCTGGCCGCTGGAGCGAACTGCGGGATCCGCATGACCGGGAAGTGAAGATGACCGGCGTGATCGCGCTGACCGTCGACTCCGCCTCAGCCAAGATTTCGGCCAAAATGCCGGACGACGACGAGGAAGATTACGACATTCCCGTCTGGGCAGGGATCCTGCCGCTGGCGTCGACTCTCGGCAGGCTGCAGGACGACGGCCGCTTGATGGATGGCGTCAAACCTTCCGCCGCGATGCTGTCATTGCAGCACCGCAAGCTCTAGACTGATCAACATGAACGAGAAGATCAATAAACAGATTCGGCTCGCTCGACGACCGAGCGGTTGGGTGGTCGACGGCGATTTCGCGTTGACGGAGGAACCCGTCACGGCGCCGTCCGACGGCCAGTTGCTGGTTCGCAATATCTTTTTGTCCGTCGATCCTTATATGCGCGGTCGCATGAACGACACAAAGTCCTATGTGCCGCCGTTCCAGATCGGACAGGTGTTGCAGGCCGGCGTCGTCGGCGAGGTCGTCGAGAGCCGTCATCCTGCATTCGTGGCAGGCGATTACGTCAGCGGCATGCTCGGCTGGGAAAATTACTCGCTGTCGAATGGGCAAGGCCTGTACAAGGTCACCAGGAGCGAGCTACCGCTCTCCTGGCACCTCGGCATTCTCGGCATGCCCGGCATGACTGCTTACGTCGGGCTGTTCGAGATCGCAAATGCGAAACCGGGTGAAACCGTGTTTGTGTCGGCCGCGTCCGGTGCGGTGGGCAGTGTCGTGGGCCAACTCGCGAAAATCCACGGCTGTCGGGTCACAGGCTGTGCAGGATCCGACGACAAGGTCGAGCTTCTGAAATCGGAATTCGGCTATGACGCCGCATTCAACTATCGGAGCAGCCAGTCACTGACGCGGAGCATCGCCGAGATCTGCCCTGACGGCATCGATGTCGATTTCGAAAACGTCGGCGGCGACGTGTTCGAGGCCGCGCTCTGGAATATGCGAACCTACGGCCGCATTGCACTCTGCGGCATGGTCGCCCACTACAATGATGAACGGGCGGCGCAGGGACCGCGCGGCATGATGCTCGTCATTGGCAAGCGGCTGACGATCCGCGGGTTCCTCGTCATGGACCATTCGACAACCTCCAAGGAGTATGTCGCCAAAGCGATGCAATGGGCCGCGGAGGGAAAGCTCAGATACCGGGAAACGGTCGTACAGGGCATCGAGAATGCGCCCGCCGCGTTCATCGACATGCTGAAGGGCAACAAGGTCGGCAAACAGGTCGTGCAACTCGGCGACGCCTGAAGCGGCGCTACGCGCACACACAAAAAAACCCCGGCATGGCCGGGGTTTTTCGTCGGTTGGGATGTTGCCGCGTCATTCCATACGGTATTGCAGCTCCACTCCCCAGATGCGCCCTTTGTTGAGCGGTGAAAACGTCGCCCCAGCACCCCCCGGGAAAGTTGCGGGCAATTGGGTATCGCCGCCGATTGTCACTTCATCCTTCAGGTTCTTACCGAACGCCGAAAGCGTCAGCCTGTCATCCATTAAACCCAGACTGACATTCACATTGAACATGTCAGCGGCTCTCAGGAAGCCTTGATTGTTGTCCGTATACGGCGACGGGTCGCGACGATAGCCGCTGCCCTGAATGGTCAGCGTGCCTACCGGCAATTCCGCCTGGTACGTGAGCTGTGCACCGTAAGACCACGGCGCGAGACGAGGTATCTCCAGGTTCTCGTCGGTTGCATCGATGACGCCGTCGCCCGAAATGTCGAAAAGTACTTCGTCATAACTTCCATCGACATAGCCGACGGTCGTTTGCAGGAACAGGAAATCGGACAATGCCGCGCTGAACTCCAGATCGAAACCGGCAATAGTTGCATCGGCCGTATTGCGAATGAGCTGCACGACGCCAGCCAGCGGGTCCGGCAAATTGAGTTCACGCTGCATGTTATCGATCGTATTGTGATACGCCGCTGCATTGACGCGCAGCCGTCCTTCGGCGAAATCTTTTTTCAGGCCCACTTCGAACGAGGTCAATTCTTCCTGATCGAACGATTCATTGGGAATAGCCAGCGCAGTGTGCCGCATATTGTAACCGCCGCTGCGGAATCCCTTGGTCCAGAAGCCGTAGAGCTGGGTCGTTTCGTCGGGTTTGATCTGAATGCCGATCTTCGGCGTGAAGGCGTTCCACGAGCGGGAGTCGTCGAGGTCATATGTCGTGCAGCCGCTACCCAGCAAACACCGTTTGGGAAACCCGAGAGAAACCGCGTCAAACAGCAACCCTGAGATTTGCGCGTCCTTTTCCTCGTGGTCGTATCTGGCGCCGAGATTGAGGGTGATCTCATCGGTCAGCACAATGTCGGCCTGGCTAAAGATTCCGACAGAGTCCATGTCCTGAAAACCGCCGCCGGTGATATCCAGTCCGGCCGGAGGAATGAGCCGCTGCTCGAAATACGCGAGATCCTGCCTCATGTAGAACACGCCGGTCGTCAGGTAAACGTTGCCGAACGAACCCGAATACCGCAACTCATTGGTCCACTGGCTGTGGTCCGTGGTCGACAAGGCGTGAAACACGAAGAACGGCGATGAGTCGATGTCGCCCAGGGTTCTGTTGCTGTATTCCCGATAACCCAGGATGTCGACGATTTCGCCGTCGCCAAGTGCAACGTCGAAGGTCGTCTCCAGGATGACCTGGTCCCAGCTTGCGTCGTAGAAGCCCGGCTCGTCGATGGCGAAGTCGAAGCTGTCGGCGCTGAACAGTCCGGCATTCTGCGAGGCCGGCCCGTCGCCGTCGGAATCTCCGTGTTCGTAGCGCAAGATGGCGTCGAAGGTATCGTTCGGCGCGATATCGAACGCGGCGCGAAACATCTTCGTTTCGGCCGCGCCGTGCTCCTGCCCGGTCGCCAGATTCTTGTGCCAGCCGTCGTCCTTGTTGTAATACACCGCCAGCTTGCCACCGGCAGCGTCGCTCAAGGGTCCGGAGACCACCGCGGACACGTACTGGTTCAATCCAGTCTCGGCCGCAACCTTCGCATTGACGCTGAAATCATCGGACGGCCGCGTCGTTTGGATGAGTACCGCGCCGCCGGTCACGTTTCTGCCGAAAAGCAGTCCTTGCGGGCCGCGCAGCACCTCGACACTGGCCATGTCGAAACGGTCCAGTACGACTCCGCCGTTTATGCCCATGTACATGCCGTCGACGAACACGCCGACGGTGGGATCGATCGACGGAATCGAACTGTTGATGCCAAGTCCGCGGATCGAGAAATTCGCCGTACCGCGGGTTGTACCGATGTCCTCGAGTTGCACACTCGGCGCGACGAAGCCCAGTGCGGAAAGGTCTCGAATATGCATGGCATCGAGCTGGCTTTCCCCATAGGCACTGATTGCGAGTCCGGCGTCCTGTACGTCGATGCCGCCCTGCCGTTTCGTCGCGGTCACGATGATTTCTTCGAGAAATTCATCGGCCAGACCTTGCGCCGGTGCCCCCGTGGAAATCGCGAGTCCGGCAAGCGTAGCGACCAACGTTGCGATCATTGTGTAGCCCCGCCTTACCTGATTTGGAGTTTGCATCATCAGATCTCCGTCAATGACTTCTTATAGGTAACTGTCTGTGCGTTTGTTGCGACCACAACAAGCCCGCCCCGTTCGTGGTGTGCCGATAGTTTATTTTGTTATGGGCGGTATGGTACTGAAAGCGTTTGAATATTGGTACGGTCCAGGCCATAAAATCGTAACGCGGCCCCCACCCGGGACGCGCTTTTTGTCGCGGAAGCACCACACGCTGGATTGCTGGCGCCGTTCCTCAGCCGATGTGCGGAAACTGGCTGTGTTCCAGTTCGAGCCGTAACAGCGCTTCCTTGACCGGGAGTCCGCCGCCGAATCCCGTCAGGTCGCCGCTTGCGCCGATCACGCGGTGACAGGGGATGACGATCGGAATCGGATTGTGGCCGTTCGCCGCACCCACCGCGCGCATGGCTTTCGGCCTGCCGATTCTCTTCGCGATCTCGCCGTAGGACGTCGTCGTTCCATAAGGGATTTTCTGCAGTTCAGCGAGGACCTCTCGCTGAAACTCCGTCCCGTCCGGCCGTAATTTCAGATCGAATTCTTGCAACTTGCCGTCGAAATAGGCACGCAACTGCTCGCGGGCGTCGTTGAACGGCCTTTCCGAATAGATCCAGTCGGGTTCCGGCTCCCGGCGTTTCGAGCCTTCCGGAAAACTGATCAGGCACAGCGCTTCGTCATCGCCGGCCAGCAGGAGCTCGCCGACCGGGGTTGCAAGGTAGGAGTAATACATCGGGGTCAGCCTCCGGAGTTGCCGAGGGAATTCCATAAGAGCATTGCGGCATACGCCCGCCACGGACGCCATGCCTCGGCCCGCGCGGCAAGTTCCTTCGGCTGCATACGCGCCGGGTACCGCAGCGCTTTCAGCAATCCCAGGTCCGTCGCGGGCCAGGCGTCCGGATGCTTCAGCGCCCGCATCGCGACATACTGGGCAGTCCAGTCGCCGATACCCTTGATTCCGCACAGCGCCTTGCAGAATTCCGCCGGTTCCTGGACCGGATCGAACTGCAGGTCGCCGTGAACGACCGCCGCGGCAACCCGGCGTATTGTTTCGGCGCGCGCACGGACCAGGCCCAGGTTATTGAAGCGCGCGCGCATCAGGCGTTCCGCGGAAGGGAACACGCGCCGCAATGCCGGGTCCGGAGTCCCGCCCGGCAGTCTCAGCGGATCGCCATAACGCTCCGCGATGCGCCCCGCAATCGTGGTCGCTCCCTTCACGGACACCTGCTGTCCCAGTATCGCCCGCACCGTGATTTCGAACCCGTGCCAGGCACCGGGAACGCGTATTCCGGCACACTGCGTAACGAACGTCTGCAAAGCTGCATCCCGGCCCAGCGTTGCACCGATCTCGTTGACCGGCGCATCGAGGTCGAAGACTTCGCGAACCCTCTGGATGACTTCGAACAATGCGTTTGTCGGCACTCCGTGCAAAGTCAGCGACAGGTACCCCTCCTTGGTCGCCGGTGCGACTTCCACGATGCCGTGACACCCATCGACAGCGACCGTTCGGCGATAAACGCCGCCGGACACGCTTTCGACGCCGGGCGTTGCGCGAACCGCGAAGAACTCCAGCATTGCAGTCCAGTTGAATGGGGCCCGGTACGGCAACAGGAACGTCAGGGTGCCGAGGCTGGCGCCTGAAACCGGGCCGCCCGCCCCGGCTTTGCGGAGGTCCCGAGGTGCGCGGCCATAGGATTTTTTGAACGCATCATTGAACCGGCGCACGCTGCCATAACCGGCTGCGGCCGAAATCTGGGACATCGTGAGCTGCGTGTCGTCGATCAGGCGCTTGGCAAAATGCAATCGCTGTGTATGGGCGACTGCAAGCGGCGACGCACCGAGGTGTTTCGTAAACAAGCGGCGCAGATGCCTGCTGGTGACGCCGAGCCTCGCGGCCAGGCGTTCGATGTTGCCATCGTCCAGTGCTCCACCCGCAATGAGGCGGAGTCCGCGCCGCACGGTGGTCGAAGTACCGTTCCATGCCGGCGTTCCGGGCGCGCATTCGGGGCGGCAACGCAGGCACGGCCGATAGCCCGCTTCACTCGCGGCCGCCGCACTCGGAAAGTACGTGATGTTCTCCCTTTTCGGAGCATTGACCGGGCAGATCGGGCGGCAATAGATTCCGGTCGTTCGGACAGCGATGTAGAACTGCCCGTCAAACCGGGCATCCCTGGCGAGGCGTGCCCGTTCGTAGATATCGTCCTGCAACATGAATTCCCACTCCTGGCGAGGAGCGAGTATACGCTGAGGGCTGGGGGATTATGGCCAGAATCGGACGTGGATTTGGAAGCACGAACGCCCCGCGGGTCGCCCACCATGCGGGCGACAATTCGGTGGTCACGCCCCCGGCGGTTATTTGTCGATGCCGCCCATGCACAGGTATTTGATTTCGAGGTAGTCGTCGAGGCCGTAGTGCGAGCCTTCCCTGCCCTGGCCCGATTCCTTGATGCCGCCGAACGGCGCCATTTCGTTCGAGATAATGCCTTCGTTGATGCCGACGATGCCGTATTCCAGGCCCTCCGCGACGCGCCATATCCTGCCGATATCACGGGAGTAGAAATAGCTGGCCAGCCCGAACGGGGTGTCGTTCGCCATATTGATGGCTTCTTCTTCAGTCCTGAATCTGAAGAGCGGCGCGACCGGGCCGAAGATCTCCTCGTTGAAGACGCGCATGCCGTCATTGACGTCCGTCAGTATCGTCGGATTGACGAAATGGCTGCCGAGGTCCGAGCGGCCGCCGCCGGCGACGACTTTGGCGCCTTTGCTGACCGCGTCGTCGACAAACGTCAATACTTCGTTGGCCGCTTCTTCGCTGATGAGCGGCCCGATCTTCACATCCTCGACCGTTCCATCGCCGACTTTGAGTTCGGCAGTGGCAGCCATCAGCCTTTCGGTGAACTCATCGAATATGCCTTCCTGCACGAGAAAGCGGTTCGCGCAGACGCAGGTTTGTCCTGCATTGCGGAACTTGCAGATGATCGCGCCTTTGACGGCTTCTTCGAGATCTGCATCGTCGAAGACAATGAATGGCGCGTTGCCGCCGAGTTCCATCGACGTGCGCTTCATGGTTTTGGAGCACGCAGCCGTCAGCAGCTTGCCGACCGCCGTCGAACCCGTGAACGTAAGCTTGCGAACGATGGGATTCGAAGTCAGCTCCTCACCGATTTCCCTGGTCTTGCCGGAGACGATGTTGATCACGCCGGGCGGAACGCCCGCACGCTCCGCAAGTGCCACGAATGCCAACGCGGACAGCGGCGTATAGTTTGCGGGCTTGCAGACCACGGTGCAGCCGACCGTCATGGCCGGCGCAACCTTGCGTGCCAGCATCGCGGTCGGGAAATTCCACGGCGTAATACAGGCGACAACGCCGACGGGTTGCTTGATGACGAGCAGGCGCTTGTCGCCGGACGGTGCGGGTATCGTATCGCCGTAAACCCGCTTCCCCTCTTCCGCAAACCATTCGATGTAGTTTGCGGCATACGCGATTTCTCCACGCGATTCAGCCAGCGGCTTGCCCTGTTCGGCGGTCATGATCTGCGCCAGGTCCTCCTGATTCTCCATCATCAGGTTGAACCACTTGCGCAATATGGCCGTGCGTTCTTTCGCGCTTTTCCCGCGCCAGGATTTCATGGCGCCTTCCGCCGCGTCGATTGCGCGATGCGTTTCCGCGGTTCCGCATTTCGCGACTTCCGCGATGACATCGTCGTTGGCGGGATTCTTGACCGAATAGGTCTCCCCGCTGTCGCTGGCGACCCACTCGCCGCCGATGTAGGCGCGGGTCTTCAAAAGGGCCCTGTCCGATAGTTTGACATTCACGATTGACGGCTCCTGAGCTTTCGATTG
>JBOHZD010000389.1:0-2573 GCA_050738315.1 Woeseiaceae bacterium | reverse complement strand
CGGGATCGCTGGTCGGCCGCCTCCTTGCAGACCGACGCTCAAGGCGCCGGTTCGATTGCGTGATGGGTGGAGTGCTGATTGTCTCGGCGGGATTTCTGCTGGCGGCCTGACCCGGTCGCCGTCGGACGGCTGGTTTTTGCGGCCTCCGCGCCGTTACCATTTGCGCGGCGCGCACCAGCGGCATGACCAGGGGACGCCGCACTGCCCGCTTTCCCGGGCCGGACGATGTCCCTCAGGCAGTGACCGAGCCAGACACGGGTCGTATTCTTCCTGACCAGCGAGCGCAGCCGCGTCATGCGGTATGCACGTTCCGCGGGCGACAGGGTCAGCGCCTGGACAATGCCATTCACGATGCTGTCCTTGCGGTTGGCGTTGACATTGACGACAAACTCTCCGAGATAGGTCGACGCGCCCGCCTGGTACGACAGCACCACGGCGCCGTCACCGTCGATTCGCGATGCACAGTATTCCGATGCGATGAGATTCATACCGTCTTTTGCCGGGGTCACCAGTACGACGTCGGCGGCCAGATAATGCGCCGCCAATGCGCGTTGATCGAGCGAGTCCGTGCGATAGATCATGGGTTGCCAGTTATCGCGACCGAACTCCTTGTTCAACGACTTGACGGCGGCTTCCAGTTTGTCGCGGTACTCACGATACTCCGATACACCGAGCCTCGACGGTACGGCAATCTGCATGAATGTCACCACGCCGCGCGCCTGTGGCAGCCTTGCAAAAAAAGTCCGTATCGCGTCGACTCGTTCCAACAGCCCCTTCGTATAGTCGATTCTGTCGACGCTGAGCACGAGACGGCTGCCTGCGGTTTTCTTGCGAATTTCTTCCGCCTGCCACTGCACCGATGCGTCGCGCGCGAAAGCTTCGAACTGGTCGACATCGAGGCCAATCGGCCGTACGCCTACGACGGTGCGATGATCCCGGTACTGGATGACGCCGTCATTTGCATCCGCTTCGCAATTGAGCAATTCGCGGCAGCATTCAATGAAGTTCGTTGCGTATTCGGGCGTATGGAAGGCAACGGAATCCGCGCCGAGCATGCCGACCAGCAGTCGCCGATGCCACGGGAAAGCACTCAGGATCCGGGCGTTCGGGAACGGCACGTGATGGAAATAACCCATTGGCTGGCCAGGGCCGAGTTGTCGACGTAATGCGGCAGGCACCAGCATCAGATGGTAGTCGTGGATCCAGACGACGTCGCCGGGCGCAGCGTGGCTTGCGATCGTATCCGCAAAACGGTAATTGACGTCACGAAAGCGATGCCAGTAGTCCAGTCGCGGTGTCACGTAACGCAGATTGCCATGACACAGCGGCCACAGCGCACGATTGCAGAAACCGTTGTAGTAACCCTTGATTTCGTCCTTCTGCAAACCGATCTGGACTAAGGGAAACGGTACATCGTCGCCGCGCATTTCCTTGACGGTAGCATGGCCGTTGGCGGCCGCGGGCACCGGATTCCAGGAAATCCACAGCCCTTCGCAGTGCGAGAGTACCGGGTTCAATGCCGTTGCAAGGCCACCCACCGAGGGCTCGTATTTTCTGTCCTTGCCGTTACGGCCATTGACAACTTTGAAAGGTTCGCGATTGCTCGCGAGAATCAGCCGCCGACCGTCGAGTGCGCTGTCGTGCGACGCCGTCGTTCCATTTCTCATTGTGCAGTCCTGTAAGCAGCAGGTTCTCTCCCTGCTGCCGGACTTGGGTGCAAGTTATGTGCCACCGTTCGATGCCGTGTTTGCGGCTTTTCAGGGCGGGATTGACTGCAAGATCGACGCGCCACCTGCAAAATTTACAAAAGCGATCCGCGTCACTGTCGTTCCGGATGGCGGGGATTCAATTGGCACGTTACTTGCCGGGTTTCAACGGTGATCGCAACGGAACCTCAACTGAAGCAGTCTGCCATGCCTGCACTGAAAGGCATGGACGCGCCGATTTTTTTCGTGGGTACGCCGCGCTCGGGCACTTCGCTGGTCAGCCGGATCGTCGGCAGTCATCCGCGGATTGCCGTACCGTTTGAGTCGTACCTGTACAAGGGCTTCCTGCCTTGGCGTCCACATTACGGCGACCTCGGAGAACGACGGAACCGCACTCGCCTGGCGCGGGACATGCTGCAATCCATGAGACTGCGCGAGTGGATCCCGCCAGTCGATGCAGCGGCCGCACTCGAGCGAATTGAAGCCAATGGCCAATACGATTTCAACGGGATCATTGCCGGTCTCATGGAAACCTGGTGCGCCGCGCAAGGAAAGGATCGTTGGGGCGAGAAAACCCCGGCGCATATTTTCTTCGCCGATCGTATTCTCTGCGGGTTTCCGAAAGCTCAGTTCGTGCATATCGTGCGCGACGGACGCGACGTGGCTGTATCCTGGAAGAACGTTCCTTTCGGACCGAAGCATGTATACGCCAGCGCCCGGCGCTGGGCGGACGTGCTCGATGCCGGACACAGGTTGCAAGAAACCGTGTCGGACAAACAGTATCTCGAACTGCGCTACGAAGACCTGCTGCACGATACGGAGGCGACGATTCGGCGGGTCTGTCACTTTCTCGGCGAAGAGTACAGC
>JBOHZD010000388.1:0-6652 GCA_050738315.1 Woeseiaceae bacterium | reverse complement strand
TTCTTCGGCTCGACGAATGAGCTGGGACTGGGCGGGCCTTTCAACCTGTTTATCGATCAGGACGTCAAGGATCCCGATCGATACGCGATCATTACCTGGCAATCCGGGCTCGGCCTTCCCGATCGCGACTATTATTTCGACGACAGCGAGCGCGGTCAGGAACTACGGACGCAATACGTCCAGTACGTGCAGAAGATCATGGCGCTTTCGGGTTACGAGGACAGCGAAGGCGCCGCACAGCGCATCATGGCGCTCGAAACCGGACTCGCGGAACATCATTGGGACAAGGTGGAAAACCGCGACGCGAACAAGCGCTACAACAAGGTTACGGACGCCGAGCTGACCGCGATGCTGTCGAATTTCGACCTCGATGCCTACTTCAATGGCGTCGGCACCGGCCGCCAGGAATATATCATCGTCAGCCAACCCTCGTACATGAAAGCAATGAACGAGATGTTCCCGACGGTCGATGTCGGGACCTGGAAAGAATTCCTGCGACTGCAGGTGCTGACGGGTTTTGCCGAGTATCTCTCGCAGGACTTCGTCGATACCGAATTCGATTTCCATGGACGGACGTTGCAAGGCCTCGAGGAACAACAACCGCGCTGGAAACGCGCGATCACGTCCATCAACGACAATCTCGGCGAACTGCTGGGACATCTGTACGTCAAGCGGCATTTTCCACCTGAAGCCAGGACGCGCATGGAGGAACTGGTCGACAACCTGATTGTCGCCTACCGCGAGTCGATTCAGAACCTCGACTGGATGAGCGACGAAACCAAGGCGAAGGCGTTGGAGAAGCTCGCCAGTTTCACGCCGAAGATCGGCTATCCGGACAAATGGAAGGACTACTCGTCGCTGGAGGTGCAGGCGGACGATCTGGTCGGTAACATTCAGCGCGCAAGAGCGCTGAACCACTACCGGGAAGTCGACAAGCTCGGCAAACCGGTCGATCGCTCCGAGTGGTTCATGTCGCCGCAAACGGTGAACGCCTACTACAATCCGCCGATGAACGAGATCGTGTTTCCGGCTGCCATCCTGCAGCCGCCGTTCTTCGTCCTGGATGCGGATGACGCGCGCAACTACGGCGCGATCGGCCTCGTCATCGGCCACGAAATCGGGCACGGCTTCGACGACCAGGGCAGCAAGTACAACGGCACCGGGGAACTCGCCAACTGGTGGACCGACGAGGATCGCGCGCGCTTCGAAGAACGGACCCAGGCGCTCGTCGACCAGTACAACCAGTTCGAGCCGCTGCCGGACCTGTTCGTCAACGGCAAACTCACGCTCGGCGAGAATATCGGCGACCTCGGCGGCGCCGCCATTGCGCTGCGCGCTTACGAACTGTCGCTGGAGGGCAAGGAAGCGCCGGTGATCGACGGCATGAGCGGCCGGGAACGGTTTTTCCTGGGCTTCGCCCAGGTGTGGCGTTCCAAGTACCGCCCGGAAGCGACCGAACTCCGGGTCAAGAGCGATCCGCACTCCCCTCCCGTCTATCGCGTCAATGGCGTGGTCCGTAACCTGGATGCCTTCTACGAGACGTTCAATGTCGCCGAGGGCGACGGGCATTACCTGCCGCCGGAGGAGCGCGTCCGCATCTGGCGTTGACGCGACCGGGACAAGAACGGCCACGACGTTACGGTCCATTTCGGTTCGTTGCCACCCTGACGTCACACCGCGCGCGTGGCGACCGCTGGCGGCACCAGGCTTGCGCGCCGCGCCGGGCCGTACACTGCCGCCTGCCCGACCAGCCACAGCACGATCATCGCGACGGGAATCAGGTACCACGCGAGCGGCGTCAGGCTGAAGGTCTGCACCATCCAGATATTAAGGGCAACCGCGAGCACAGCGCCGGTCAGGATGCCGATGCTGCTCAGCATGAAATTCTCCAGCATGAAGTAGCGCAGGATCGCGGGGCGGCTGGCGCCGAGCGCCCGGCGCGTGCCGATCTGCTTCGTGCGCCGTGCGACACTGAAGCTCGCGAGGCCAACGATGCCGAGCCCGGTAATCGCGGTCAGCAGGCTCACGATGAAGACCAGCAATTTGATCATTGCCGAATCGCCGAGGTAGCTCTCCTCGCGCGTTTCCGTCATCGTCTTCATGTCGTCCACCAGCCGGTCCCGGTTGCTGTCGGCAAGCAGTTGCTCGACATGCGGCATCAACTCGTCCCGCCGGCCGGGCTCCGTGCGGATGACATAGCGGGTGCCGCCGCCTTCCCGGTAGGCAGGCACGAGCATGGACCGCTCGACGCCGTCCCAGCTGTTCCACGCCGCCTGCATCCGCTCGATCACGCCGACGATGCGCACCGGCTGGTTGTTGCTGATGTAAACCGTCTTGCCCACGGCGTCGTGCGGCGATTCCGGGAACAGGGTTTCGGCTGCCGCCTGGGTCACGATGCCGGACGGCGGCCACTTCGTGCTCGTGCTTTCGTACCATTGCACGTCCCCGGACACAAAGTTCCGGCCCGCAATGAGATTGAGTCCAAAGGTGTCGATGCCGTGCTCGTCCGTGAAGTAGATCGCGACGCCGGTCCCTTCGATGTCGTCGCCGGGCTCCGTCTGCAGCCCGGACGACCAGCCGCCGCCCCGGAGCGGCACGGTATTGGTGGATATCGCGTCGACCACGCCCGGCAGGTTGCGAATGGCGTCCAGGTCCTCCGCGACCGAGACACGCTCGTTGTATCCTGGCCCGAACCCGAGACTGGAGAGATAGAAGATATTGCCCTCGTCGATGCCACTCGGCCGGCTCATCAGCCGGCTGCGCTCCTGGATGATCGAGATGGCGTTGACCATGATCGCCATCGTCACGGCGATCTGCAGCGCGATCAGCACGTAAGCGGTTTTGTTGCGCAGCAACGCGCGCCAGATCGGTCCGAATTCCATTGCATGCTCCTATAGAGTTTTCAACTGGCTGGCAGGATGAATGCGGCACGCCCGCCAGGTCGGATAAAGCGCGGCGCCGAGTGCCGACACGATGGCGAGCGCGACCGCCGTGAAGATCATCACCCAGTCCATGCGGACCAGGTTGCCGATGAACTCCAGCTTGCTGTAGAGCACTTCGATGCCGCGCAGGCCGAGCCACGTCATGCCGACGCCCAGCAGGCCGCCCGCCAGGCCGATCAGCCCGGCCTCGACGATGTATTGCGAAAACACCGCGCGCCGCGATGCGCCGAGCGCCCGCCGCAGACTGATGTCGCCGGAGCGGCGCATGATCTTCGCGAGCAGCAGACCGATCGTGTTCAGGAGGCAAACGGCCAGGAACAGGATGGCGAGTCCCAGCAATACCTGGACGTCCTCGGCGACCACTTCGCGGTCTTGCATCCATTCCATCACGTCCAAAAGCCGGTTGTTGACCGGGCGCTGGAAACGGCCCAGTTCTTTCTGCGATTCCGCGTAAGCGTCGAGGAAGGCCAGGTATTCCTGCACTTCGTCCTCGCCGTGCAGTTCGACCCAGAACTGCATCCAGATGCACTCGGAATTGAGGAAAGCATTCCACCCGTCGCCGAATGGTTTCCAGCAATTGGTATTGCCGTCATTGCGCAGCTCTTTCGCAATCGCGACGCTGAACGGAAAGAAAAGGTCCTCGACTTCGTCGAATGCCCCGCTGGAGATGTCATAGAACTTCGGCAGCGGCGACCAGTCTTCGAGGACGCCGGTCACGCGATACGTGTCGCCGCTCAGAACGATCGTGCGCCCGACTGAATTCTCGCCGCCGAACAGCTTCTCGTTGAGTTCACGGCCGAGCACAACCACGGGTTCCCGATTGTCGTCCGCGCTCTGGTCCCAGCCCCGCCCGTACTGGAACGGCACATCGAACATCCCGAAGAAGTCGGTCGTGGTGACACGCCCCATGACGCCGAACGGCCGCAGGTCCCGGTCCGCCGGTTCCAGCACCTGCCATGCGCGGTAGCTCAACACCTGGCGCCGCCCTTTGGCGGCCTGCAATAATGCGGTACCGTCGAGATAGGTCACCTGGTCGGGCAGCGCTTCCGGGTCCTCGTCGTCGTAGGTCTCGTTCGGATCCCAGCTGTCGAGCTGCACGTTGTAGAGCACGTCGGACCGGTGCGGGATCGGGTTGCCGCTCATGATGTATTCGATGTTGACGATCGTCATGCAGGCGCCGATGCCGATCGCGATCGCCGCGACCATCAGTGCGCTCAAGATCGGATTCTTGCGAATACTGAGCAGGCCGAGCTTCAGGTAGTAGCGGAACATCGGGGGCTCCCGGTCAGGCCATCGCCGAGGCTACGTGCAGCCCGACGCTACTGTTGACGCGGCCGTCCCGCACCGAAATGTTTCGCTCTGCTTTTTTCGCGAGGCTCTTTTCGTGCGTGACCATGACGATTGTGGTGCCCGCTTGGTTGATCTCCGTGAGCAGCTCCATCACGCTGCCGGCCATGTTCGAATCGAGATTGCCGGTCGGTTCGTCCGCCAGCAGGAAACGCGGCTCTCCGGCCAGGGCGCGCGCGATCGCCACCCGTTGCTGCTGTCCCCCGGATAACTGTGACGGCAGGTGATGCAGCCGCGAACCGAGACCCACCAGTTCGATGACACGCTCGATGCGCCTTTTCCGTTCGGGCGCTTTCATTCCGCGGTAACGCAATGGCACGTCGACGTTGTCGAAAATGTCCAATTCCGGAATGAGATTGAAACTCTGGAAGATAAAACCGATTTTTTCATTGCGGACGCGCGAGCGTTCCAGGTCGTTCAACCGGGACACGTCCTTGCCGTCGAGCTGGTAGGTCCCGCTGGAGAACTCTTCGAGCAGTCCCGCGATATTGAGAAACGTCGTTTTGCCGGAGCCGGACGGACCGGTGACGGATACGAATTCTCCTTCATTCACCGTGAGCGAGAACTCTCTCAGGGCATGGGTTTCCACCGAATCGGTACGGTAGACCTTCGATACATTTTCCATGCAAAGCATTCCGAATCTCCTTTGGGCGTTCCTTCGGTAATCGATTAATCCGTAATCAGCACGGTGTCGGCGCCCTGAAACTGGTCGACACTGGAAACCACGACCGAGTCGCCTTCCCGCAGGCCGCTTTCGATCTGCACCGCGCCCAGGCTGCGGGCGCCGACACTGATGGGCCGGCGGTGCAACAGGCCGCTGCCGTCCAGCACGTACGCAATCTTCCCGCCGCCGCTGTCCAGAAACTGCCCGCGTGCCAGCATCAGGACATCGGGACGTTCTTCGAGCAGGATGCGCGTGGTGAGGCGCTGGTTCTGCCGGATGTTGGGCGGCATCTCACCGTCGAAGCGAATGCGGCTGCTGACCTGGTTTTCGACGATTTCCGGTGATACGGCGACCAGGGTGCCGGCGAATTTCGTGCTGCCGACGATGATCTCCGCCGGCATGCCGACGCCCAGGTCGTCCGCGTAGCTCTCCGGAATGTCGGCGTCGATTTCGAAGCGCGACAGGTCGACTACCGCCATCACCGGCATGTCTTTCGAAACGGCGGCTTTCTGATCGACCAGCAGATCGCCGACGATGCCGTTCACGGGCGAACGGATCGACAGCGCATCGATCTGTCTCTGCGTCTCGTCGACCAGCAATTGCTGGCGCTGGACGGCCAGTTCGCTGGCTCTCAGTTCGAACTCGAGCCGTTCGTCGAACAGGTCGGCATCGGCAACGGCATGCTGATACGCGAGTTCAGCCTTGCTCAGGTCGTCCTGCGCTTTCTCGAAATCGATCTCCGGGATGACTTTGAGTTTGTGAGCCTGTTCGGCGCGCCGCTTTTCGCGTTGCGCGGCAACCAACGTGACTTTGGCGAGGTCCGCTTCCTCGCGCTTCTCCATCGCAAGCTGGCGCGATTCGATGCGTTGCCGCTCCAGTTCCACGGTCTGCTGCTGCAGCGACGAGTAGGCCTGTTTCAGCTCGTTCGCGAGTTCCGGGCTGTCGATCACCGCGAGTACCTGGTCCTTGTCCACCGTGGCGCCCGCCTCGACCTCGAGCGTGATCGACCCGGCTGCGGGCGCATACAGGGTCGGGCTGACCGCGGCCACGACCCGGCCTTGCACCGAGACGTCGCGAATCAGATCCCCGCGCGTAACCTGGGCGATGCGCAACCGCTCCATCGGTACGGTCACGGTGGCATTCGCCCAGCGCTTGACAACCGGCACCGCGATCCATACGAGAGCGAGCATCAGGAGCAGGAGGCTGGCACCGACGATGCGCCGGTTTCGGTAGCTCTTCGGCGCAAGCTGCACGTCCTGGGCGGAGGTGTCGGCAATTTTCAGGGCGGGTCCCCATGGTTCGGCTGGATGTAACGTTTAGATGCACGAACGGGGGGATTGGTTGGAACAGGCTTGCAGACATGGACGTCGCGCGGAAATTCTGTCGCAACGACGGCAACTAAACCTAGGGAGCCTCTGCACAAGTCTGGGCGAGCGGATTTTCGTTCAGGGTTTTCGAGATCAAGGCGTGTGAAGCCAGTCATAGCCGTAGCTATGGCTGGCTTTGCACAACGCAGAGATCGGAAAGCCTGGACGAAAAGACGCCGTCCACGACTTGTGCAGAGGCTCCCTGGAACAGGACCGCTCCGATTCCGGACAGAACTGCAGACACGGACAGTCCGCGACACGGTTGTCAGGCACCCGTATCCGGAGGTCGGGCGGTTGAGCGCGATTCGGTCGTCATGATCAGAAATTGCGTT
>JBOHZD010000387.1:0-2283 GCA_050738315.1 Woeseiaceae bacterium | reverse complement strand
CCGTCTTGCGCGACGATGTCGTTCGGCCATTTGAGGCCGATATCGTTGACACCGATCGTCTGCAACGCCGCCGCGATGCCGATGCCGGCCGCGAGTGTCAGGCTGGGCAGGTTGGCAGGCGTTTCCTCGAACGTGAATGACAGGGACAGCGCCAGCCCCGAAGACGGCGGCGATATCCAGCGCTTGCCCTGGCGCCCGCGGCCCGCGGTCTGATGATCGGCGATCGTCACACGAAAATGTCCCGGCCGAGGCGCCGGCTGCTCCAGCAGATACGAATTGGTCGATTCGATTTCCGCGAAGACCTCGAGTCCGTCCAGGCGTTCGCGCTCGGACCCGGTCAGCGCCTGAAGAACGACCTCGGCATCAGTCATCGTCGTCAATGCTCCTGTGCACTGAAGCGCGCTTGCGACGAAACAGCATGATCGTCGTATTTCTCGATTCGGTACCTGCCAGCATGCGCTGTATGTTGGAGCGGTGACTGAAGATCAGATACGCCGCAAGCACGGCGCAATAAATGAACAGCGGTTGATCGTACGGCAGTCGCGTGATCCCCACGTACAGTGGCGCTGTAATCCCGGCCATCATCGTCGCCAGCCCGACGTAACCGGTGAGCGTCAGCACCCACGCCCACACCAGCAGTATCGGCAGGATCAAACCGGGTCCCAGAATGATGAGCGTCCCGACCAGCGTCGCCGCCCCCTTGCCGCCACGAAAGCGATACCACAGCGGCCAGACATGACCGACCACTGCCGCGGCACCGCAGGTGAGACTCAGCCATTCCCGCGACACGGCAGGATCGTTGCCGACCCCGGGCAGTTCGATGCCCGGAATCAATCCGGCTCCAATAGCTCCTTTCCCGACATCGATCGCCATGACGCCGAGCGCAAACAGCCAGCCTTGCGTGCGCAACGCGTTCGTGCCGCCCGGGTTGCCGCTCCCCATGGTCCGGATATCGACACCACCCCGTAGTCGACCCATGATCATCGAACCGAGAAAAGACCCGACGAAATAGCTCAACAGGAATTTGACGCCGAGTTCCAGCATTTAATAAGAGTGGCCCGCTTTGTACAAATATCGGCCGGCATTGTAGCATCCGTCCCGGTAGCACCGATGGTGCTGACAAGGTTCGATCGACATGCCCATTCCGTTGTTCCTGAATCCGGTTGCCGGGCACGGTCGCGCCAGGCGAGTCCAATCCTCTTTGAGCAATCTGTTAACGACGAACGGTATCGAGCACACCGTCGTCGAAAGCGCTGCGCCGCGCGATCTCGAGCACCAGGTCCAGGCAGCCGTGAGCGGCGGCGCATCGCAGATTCTCGTTGCCGGCGG
Source organism: Woeseiaceae bacterium (assembly GCA_050738315.1). Taxonomy (GTDB): domain Bacteria; phylum Pseudomonadota; class Gammaproteobacteria; order Steroidobacterales; family Woeseiaceae; genus IDS-8. The sequence goes on along the minus strand of JBOHZD010000387.1, from coordinate 954 downwards.
CGATGGCAGTGTGCATGAAGCAGTCAACGGCTTGCAGAACAGCGGCAAATCCGCCGAGGTCGGCGTGATTCCGATGGGTATCGACAATGACTTCGCGAAGGCCTGCGCCATCCCGTCGCATTGGGAGGATGCGGCAATGCTGCTGGTCGATCGGCTGAAGAATTCCATGCCGGCGCGGCCGGTGGATATCGGACGCATGAACGACCGATATTTTGTGAACAACGCCGGTATCGGCTTCGATGCGAAAATCACAGGCATTGCGCGGAACCTGCATTTCCCGATCGCCGATCTCGTCTATCCCGCTGCGACACTGCAGGCGCTTTGGCAGGGCGTGTCGACACATGAAGTCACGCTGCACTTTGACGACGAGACGTTCAATGGCGAAATTACGATGATCAGCGTCAGCAACGGGCCCTGGATCGGCGGCATGTTTCATATCGCGCCATCGGCAATCAACGACGATGGCGTGCTTGATCTGCTCATCACGAAATCCGTCAGCCGTTTGCGCATCATGGCGTTGTTACCGAAACTGATCTCCGGCACGCATATCGGTGAGCCCGAAATCAGCCATGCCCGGATTGCGAAATGCGAGATCGTTGCGACCGAGCCGCTCTTGTATCAACTCGACGGAGAAATTCAGCCGTTGCAGACGCGGTTCCGGTTCGACCTGTTACCCGGGGCGCTGCCGCTGCTTTGAACGGGCATTCGCCCGTGAGACGAGCTCCTACGCCGGAGTCGTGGGGACGGCCAACCACCGGCGTTGGCCGGACTCTGCCTCGGCCGTGCGATCCGCATCGAACTCCAGCCAACAGGTGTCGTCCGGCGGGGCAGTCAGCCTGACCTTGAACTTCAGCAGGGCGTCATTGCGAAATACGCTGATCGTCACCTTGTCGCCGGCATGGTATTCACGCAAACGGGTGTCGATGTTGGCCTTCGTCAGCCGCACCTCGTTCA
>JBOHZD010000386.1:0-6355 GCA_050738315.1 Woeseiaceae bacterium | reverse complement strand
CGAGCCCTCGCGGCCCGAAGGCCTCCGGGATGGATGTCGAAAGGACCAGACCGGCGAGCATGAGGACAAACAGCATGAGCCGCACCGGCGTTCTTTGCGGATCGAGCCAGTTCGTGAACCACGAGGTGTAGATCCAGACCCACCATACCGCCATCAGCAGCAGCGTCGCCTGCATGACGCCCTCAGTCGTCAGGTGCTCCAGCAAAGAGTGGGAGAGCTGCGTAATCGCAAAGACGAACACCAGATCGAAGAACAATTCAACGAACGTCACTCTGCTGTGTTCGTGTGCGTCTCTCGTGCGCAGAACATTCGTGCCTGCAGCGAACTTCATCATGAAGTCATCACCCTGGTTCATTTTCGGGCTGCGGGGCCAGTTTCAGTTCCCGCCACGCTCCACGAACGACGCGAATGGATGAGCGAATAAACAAGGCCAGCAAAGTGATTGCAATCGCCAGATCGGGCCAGCCGGAACCAAACGCCCAAACAGCGAGCGCGGCAGCGAGCACGGCGAATCCTTCGCCTACGTCGTTACGCGAACACTCCCACGCCGAGGACATATTCACGTCGCCGTTCCGATGCGGCATCAACAGCCAAAGACAGATCGAGTTCGCCCCGAGGTTGACGAGTGCCGCTGCGCCCATGATTTCGAAAACGGGTGTATCGGGATGGGCAATACCCCAGCCAATCTGAGCGGCCACAGCAACTGCGGCGCCGAAGATCAGCACTCCCTTGAAGAGTGCAACCCGTGCTTTTGCGGCGCCGCTTGCCCCGACCACCATCAGGCTCAGCGCATACGTAATTGCATCTCCAAAGTTGTCCAGCGCTCCGGATAGTAAAGACGAGGACCCGCTGATCGTCGCCGAAACGATCATCATCGAAAAGGTTGCCGCGTTTATCGCCAGGACAATGATCAGGATATGGCGCTGCCGGGCGTGCAGCGCAGCAACATCGATCTGTTTTCCGCAACAGCTGTGACCGCCGCGATGTGACTCTTCCCTCATTTCACCCATCCTGTGTTTTCAATGTCTCGCGCGTTGCGTCTTCGCGCCACAACGAAAAGATAGCCGGGAATACGATCAAGACCATAAGCAACGCCGAAACGACGCCGCCAACCATCGGTGCGGCGATGCGTTTCATGACATCGGCGCCTGTGCCGTCGCTGAGCATGATGGGGATCAGGCCCATGAACAGCGCGAGGCCGGTCATGAGCATGGGGCGTATGCGTTGACCGGCGCCCTCTTCGATGGCGATATCGAGGTCTTCGCGTGATCGAAGCCGGTTGCCTTGCAGGCGATCCCGGTACGCAAGATCCAGGTACACCATCATCAGGAGCCCGAGTTCGACCGCGAGGCCCGCCACCGCGATCATGCCGACCCACACGGCGACACTGAGCTTGTATTCCAGCAACCAGATCAGCCAGACGGCCCCCATCAGCGAGAACGGCACACTCAACATGACGATCAGTGTCTCAATGACCGAGCCGCGGTGCATTATGAGCATGAAGAAGATCAGGAACAGCCCGAGCGGCACAAGAACCTTCAGCTTGGCCTTGGCGCTCTCGAAGTGTTTGAACTGCCCTGCCCAATCCAGCCGGTACCCGGTCGGTATGTCGACATTGCCGGCAACCACCTGCTTTGCCTGTTCGACGTAATCGGCGATGCCGATCGTATCCTTTACGTCAACGAACACGAAGCCGACCAGCTGACCGTCTTCGGTTCGGATCATGGGCGGTCCGGTTTCGAAGCCGATATCGGTGACCTGGGCGATGGGGACCTGGGCACCGGTCGGCGTCGGTACCAGCACGCGCTCCAATGCCGCCAGGTTATCGCGATAATCGCGCGCGTAACGCACGAGGATATTGTATCGCTCGCGTCCCTCGACGGTCTCCGACACCACCGTGCCGCCCACGGCCGCCATCAAGACCCGCTCGATATCGCGGACGTTCAGGCCCAGACGCGCCGCGGCTTCGCGGTCAACTGTGAAGTCCAGAAAATAACCGCCGGTTGAACGTTCGGCAAAGGCACTGCGTGTGTGATCCTGCGTTCGTGGATCTTCCTGCAAGGCTCGCTCGATCTCCACCGCAGTTTCCTCGATCGTCTCGAGATCCGGCCCGAAGACCTTGATCCCGAGCGCCGAGCGAATGCCGGTCGCCAGCATTTCGGTTCGTGTCTGAATGGGCATCCAGAAAACGTTCGGCATGCCGGGAAAACGCAATGCCTGGTCCAGTTCCTGGATGAGGTCGTTCCAGGTCATCCCTGCACGCCATTGGTCTTGAGTCTTCAAAGTGATTACGATTTCCATCATCGACAACGGCGCGGGGTCCGTCGGACTGGTGGAGCGGCCGGCTTTGCCGAACACGTGCTCCACTTCCGGAAGGCGTTTGATTATCCGATCCATCGTCTGCAGGGTTTGCGTCGCTTCCGTAATTGACATACCGGGCAGCGCCGTCGGCATGTAAAGGATCGTGCCTTCGTTCAACGGCGGCATGAATTCGTTGCCCAGCGAGCGAAAAGCGGGCACCGTTACGACCAAAGCGACCATTGCGGCGGCGATTACAGCCCAGCGGAAACGCGATACAAGCCGCACGACGGGTACGTAACCTGCCATCAGCCATCGGTTGAGCCGGCTCTTCTCGCCGCGAACCCGCCCGCGGATCAGCCATACTGCGAGGGCTGGTACCAGTGTGACGGACAGGAGCGCCGCAAACGCCATGGAATACGTCTTCGTGTAAGCCAGCGGCTTGAACAGCCGTCCCTCGGTGGCTTCCAGTGCGAAAATCGGCAGGAACGAGACGGTGATGATGAGCAGTGAGAAAAAAATGCTGGGCCCGACTTCCTGCATCGCCTCGATCACGACTTGCACGCGCGATTTCGACCGTTCTTCGGCCGCCGCTTCATCGCTTTGCCAGCGGTGCAATCGCTTGTGGATGTTCTCGATGATGACGATCGCCGCATCGACCATGGCGCCGATCGCGACCGCGATGCCGCCCAGGGACATGATGTTCGCCGTCAGCCCCTGGAAGTACATCGGAATGAACGCAAGCAATACCGCGACCGGCAACGCGATGACCGCGACCAGCGTCGAACGCACGTGCAACAGGAACGCAACGATCACCAGTGACACAATGATCATTTCTTCGACCAGGGTGCGCGTGAGGGTATCGATCGACTCGTTAATCAATATCGAACGGTCGTAGACCGGTACGATTTCAACGCCTTCGGGCAACCCGGGCCGTATCTCGGCAAGACGCTCCTTGATGTTCTCGATCACCTCCAGTGCATTCCCGCCGTAGCGCATGACGACGATTCCGCCGACGGTCACGCCTTCGCCGTCCAGTTCGGCCTGCCCGCGTTGCATCGCCGGGCCGAGCGCGACGTGGCCGACATCCTGCAGGGTCACCGGCACGCCACCGGGCGCGACCTTGAGCACGACCTTTTCCAGGTCGTCGGTGGAATTCACGTAGCCGCGGCCGCGGATCATTTGCTCGAATCCGGCGACTTCGAAAACGCGTCCACCGACGTCGTTGTTGGAATCGCCGACCGCTTCGATGACGCGATCGAGCGGGATGTCGTAGGCAGCGAGCTTGTTCGGATCAAGAGCGATCTGATATTCGCGCTCGAATCCGCCGATCGATGCCACTTCGGCCACGCCCTCCACGGATTCGAGTGCGTAGCGGAGGTTGAAATCCTGCAGCGCACGCAGGTCAGCGAGATTGTGTTTCCCGCTCGTATCGCGCAAAGCGTACTGATACACCCAACCGACGCCGGTAGCATCCGGTCCCAACGTCGGAGTCACGCCTTCGGGCAGCTCGGGTAACGCGCTGTTGAGATACTCCAGGACCCGCGAACGCGCCCAGTACATGTCCACGCCGTCGTCGAAAATAACGTACACGAACGACAGGCCGAAATCGCTTTGACCGCGCACGTAATTGACGCCGGGCGCGGACAGCAGCGTTGTCGTCAACGGATACGTAATCTGGTCTTCCACCAGGTCCGGGCTGCGGCCCGGCCACTCGGTGAACACGATGACCTGCACATCGGACAGATCGGGAATGGCATCCAGCGGCGCATTGGTCAGCGCGCCATAACCGCCAAACGCGAAAGCCGCGACCGTCACGACGGTGAGCCATGGCCGGCGTGCACAGAAGGCGATCAGCTGCTGCAGCCAGCCGCTGCCTTCGCTTTGCGGCGGTGGGCGTTCGGAAGGACCTGCGGCATTCACCATTGCTCGAGTCCCGATTTCAGGCGGCTTTCGGATGCGATCAGAAAGTTGCCGGACGTAACCACGCGGTCGCCGGGCTCAAGACCTTTCACGATCTCGGTCCAGCCGTCCGCCTGCCGTCCGGTCTCGACGAAACGCGGCGCCAACCGGCCGTGGCCGAGGTCTTCGAACACGACCCGGGTTTCTCCGGCGAAAATCACGGCGGAGTCCGGCACCACGAGACTCTCCGGAAATTGAGCCTTGAGTTTCACGTCCGCGAACATGTCGGGTTTGAGCACGCCTTCCGGATTGGGTAGCGACAGGCGCACCTTGCCGGCGCGGCTTTCTCCCGCAAGCCAGGGGTAGATGTAATCGACGGTTCCTTCAAACGACCGGTTTGGCAGATACGGCAAGGACATTTCGACGGCCATGCCCGCCTCTATGAGGGGCAGGTCCGCTTCGTACACTTCGGCTTCAATCCAGACCTGCGACAGATCGGCGATGCGCATCAGCGTCTTGCCGGCCGGTTGCGCGGTGCCCTCGACCACGTCCTTCATTACAATCGTGCCGCTGGCCGGCGCACGGACAGGCACGTATTTCACCGCCGTGCCACGTTTCTCCAGCTCGCGAATGAACGTCTCGTCAACGTCCCAGAACTTAAGGCGCTGTTTGGCCGCGGCAAGAAGGTTTGACGCCGTGTCGCGTTTATAAGTCTGGAGATACTCCTGTTGCGCTGCGTACAGGTCGGGGCTGTACGCCGAAAACAGTACGTCGCCGCGCTCCACGAGCGCGCCCACGAAATCCGCGTTCAATTCTTCGACCCAGGCTTCGTATTTGAGGCTCACGTCCGTCAGTCGCCGCTGGTCTGCGGCAACCCGACCGACAGCGCGGAGAGTCCGCGTCAACGGTCGCACTTCGGCAATGCCCGTGGTAACACCGATCAACTGGCGGCGGCGGGAATCCACGATAACAGTCCCGGGCGGCGCCTCCTCCACGTCCGTCTCCCCACCGCCGCGCAAACCCGAGGCAGGCGCCAGGCCCGCTCGGCCCGTCGCCATATCGAAGGCGACGGTACGCTCCGGCGAATCGGGCGCCTTCAACGTCATCGTTAGCGACCATGCGCCCTCCATGGGCAGATTGAACGAACCTTCGTACACGCCGGGTGCGACTTCGCGGAGGGCCGTTGGCATTCGCATTGCAGGCATGGCACCCATCGCCGCCATTTCAGCGACGGCTTTGATAGCGACGCCGGATACCGGTTTGCCTTCGACGTTTCGCACATCGACACGCAAACGATTTTCGCCGACGACAGGTGCTTCGGGTTCGAGCTCAACACCGAACCGAAACGGCCCCGCGCGATATGGCAGCGATTCGGTCGAATCGGCGGTCGTGACTGTCGGCGTATCGGAGAACCGTGCGCCGAGCCAGAATCCCACAAGCAAGACGGCGATGACCCCAACGCCGATTGTTAACAATTTCTTAATCATGACTGATCGCCTCGGTTTCGAATCCGTCGCCGGAAGTCGAGAGATCGAAGGGATAGGAACTGCCGGCGAGGTGTCCCAGTTCGGCCACGCGTTGAAAAAAGGTCGCCTCGGAATGGGCGAGACGCAGTCTGATATCGAGCAGATTGCGTTCTGCAGCGATGACGTTCAGGAAGTCACCCTCTCCGGCCCCATAGTCGGAGCGCGCAACGACCAACGTGTCTTCGGCGAGCGGCAGGACTTCGTCGCGGAAGAGAATCGACGATTGGCGCGCTTCGTCGGCGGCGGCGTACACAGCGGCAAGATTGCCCGCCAGTGTTGCCTGCAAATTTTCCAGGGCATATCCGGAACGCCGAAGCTGTGCGCGAGCACCGTCGATCTCGGCATTGCGCTTGCTCTGGTTGAGAGGAACAGTGATGGATACGCCAATCATCGGCCGCACATCGACGTTTTCCCACAAACTGTTGTAGCCGGCGGTAATGCGGAACTCCGGGTACCGTTCCTTTTCCGCTATCGTTATCTCGGCACTTGCGGCAAGTTGTTTGAACTCCATCTGGCGCACCAGCGGATGATGTGCCAGGGCGAATGACTCGATTTCCGACAACGGCGGCAGCTCGATGTCGGAAGAAAGGTCTTCCGGCGGTGGCAAAGAAGTAGCTGGCGGCCTGTTC
>JBOHZD010000385.1:0-6545 GCA_050738315.1 Woeseiaceae bacterium | reverse complement strand
ATCTCACGCCTAACGTCGGGCTCCCGCGATTGCGTCATGTCCCGCATTGTCAATCACGGGACGACAAAAACCGCGGTGCCGCATGACGTGTCGCGTGACAATAACTGAAACGTCCGCGAAACTCTGCCCCACCTTCGAGCGTCGCGCCAAGTGCCCCCAGTCGTCACGAGCTGATCGGCGGCTGCGACGTGTCGACGCCGTCAACACCTTTCGCGTATCCGCAGGTACTTTCGCGTGCCTTCGCGTCGTTTCGCGTACCCAGATCGGACGTTTCCGCAGGTCAATACGATTTCTGTAGCGGGTTCGAATCCCGGCAGCTCCACCAGCGAAGGGCCGCAGAGATGCGGCCCTTCTTGTTAGCCCGAGGAGACGTCTAGCCGTCGTCCGGCGCGAATTTGGCGAGGCGCTCCGCCCGTCAACTTTCCCGTTCGTATCGGAGTCACGGTGAATGCCGCCTGAGATCATTGGTAATCGATCTCAGTTGTTCTGAGGCAGTGGGCCATCGCATGCCTGGAAGGCAACAGTGTGCGAGGAAATGGGGAGTTGATCGAGCTGTTCTCTGCACAACGGGAGTTCTCGGCATACGGCCCATCGCACTTCGTGGTGCTCGCGGTGTTCGCGATTGGCGCTGTGTTTCTGGTCTGGATCGGACGTCGGCAGTCCGAATCGCAGGCCCGGCTTCTCGGCCGCGTGTTGGCGGTACTGATCGTCGCGGCATTCGGCGTGGCGCTGGTTTACAAGCTGGTCCAGCCCGCCATCGACAGCTCGGTGCCGCTGCAGCTGTGCGATGTCGCGGAACTCACGGCGGCCTATGCCTTGTGGTCGCAGCGGCATTGGGCCTGTGTGCTCACCTACTATTGGGGCCTCGTCCTAAGCTCACAGGCGTTGATCACACCGGACATAGGCACGCCAAGGGAAGGCGCGCCTGATTTCCCCCACCATCTTTTCGACACGTTCTTTACGCTTCATGTGCTCGTTGTGTGGGCGGCCATCTATCTCACGTGGGGGCGTGGGATGCGGCCGCGGTGGCGCGACTACCGCTTCGCGGTCATCGCGACCCTCGCGTGGGCGGCATTCACCTTCACCTTCAACGTGATCACGGGAACCAACTACGGCTACCTCAACAGGAAGCCCCCCACCGCGTCACTACTGGACGTATTGGGCCCGTGGCCGGTGTATCTGCTGACCGAGATCGCGATCGTCCTTATAGTGTGGGCTCTGATGACCTGGCCGTGGGAGCGGACGCGGCGAAACGCCGACGAAAGTCCGAGCATGGTCTGATCTCAGGGATGTAATTTCCTGGCTGGGCCTTTCTGCGTCGTCGCCTTTGTGGTCGGCGATGGCTCGACGAACAAGGGTCCGAGGAATCGCTCGAGCAGCTGTCGTTCGGCGCCGGGCTCATTCGCCGGCCAGTACCACAACGAAAATACAACGCGGATGAGCCATTGCGCCGCCGCCGGGTCTGGGTGAGAGCCGCCGATCATCTCCTCGGCAAGGGCTGACACCATCGGCGATTCGGTTAGCCATTCACCGTCGTCGGTGTGTCGTGCTGAGCCGGTTATCAGATCACCCAGAGGCTCGGCTCGGATCTGCTGCAACGCGACGACGACCGCCGTCACGACGCGATCCGCGCCGTGCAGGTCCTTGATGGCGTCGCGCACAGTTGCCACAATTCGGGCTGCCAGGCGAGCGGTGACGGCATCGCGGATGGCGTTCTTGCCGCCGACATGGCGATAGATAGTGGCGGGCGAACAATGAGCCTTCTTGGCCAACGCCTCGATCGTGAAGGCGTGGAAGCCGTTACGTGTTACCAAGTCGGCGGCTGCGGCGTAAATCCGTTCGGCGGCCTCAGCGCTGCGGTCCCCAACGAGCCAATCTTGCGCCATCGGCGACGTCCTTTCCCGTAATGGAGAGCGACGCGATTCTCTCAAGGTGAGAGATCTAATCATATTTTTCTCACGGCTGTGCCCAGCTCACCGGTGATCCGTGCGAGCAGGACCGGCCATGCCCCCCGATTGGGCCTTTCAACTTGTTGGCTCGCCGTTGACGATGCACGCCGCACCCGATCAACCTGAGGTCATGGCCGTGCTCGACGACCCGATCCAATTCTTCGGCGACGAAGCGATACAGGACCCCTACCCCCTGTATGACCGCATGCGCCGCGAGGCGCCTGTCCACCGAATCGGCAAGTCCGAGTTCTTCGCAGTGTGCAGCTGGGATGCCGTCGTCGAATGTGTCAACCGCGTTGAAGACTTTTCGTCCAACCTCACCGCCACGATGGTGTATCACGACGACGGCACCGTCGGGCCGTTCACCATGGGGCCGCTGGGCGATCCTTCACACGTTCTTGCAGTGGCCGACGATCCAGCACACGCCGTGCATCGCAAAGTGCTGGTTCCGCACTTGTCGGCCAAACGGATTCGCGACATCGAGTCCTTCGCCACCGAGACTGCTGATCGACTGTGGCGTGAGAACGTGCACGGCGGGCAGATCGAGTGGATGAGCGCGATGGCCAACCGGTTACCGATGATGGTGGTCGCTCGGCTGATCGGCGTACCAGACGACGATGTCGACCAGCTGATCCGCTGGGGATACGCCACCACCACGTTGCTCGACGGCGTCGTCGCCGCCGACCGACTTCAAGCTGCCGGAGTCGCCGCCATGGAATTGGGTGGCTACGTGCTGGAGCACTTTGACAAGGCGGCGACGAACCCGGCCGACAATCTGCTCAGCGATCTCGCTGCCCGTTGTGCCAGTGGTGAGCTGGATCAGCTCACCGCGCTGGGGATGATGCTGACCCTGTTCAGTGCGGGAGGGGAGTCGACCGCATCGCTACTGGGCAGCGCGACATGGATACTGGCCACCCACCCCGAGATTCAGCGAGAGGTCCGCAACAACCCCGAACTGCTCGGCCCGTTCATCGAAGAGGCGCTGCGCTACGAGCCGCCATTTCGCGGCCACTATCGCCACGTGCGCCATGACACCACCCTCGGCGGGGTCCAACTACCCGCCGATTCACACCTTTTGCTGATGTGGGGAGCGGCCAACCGCGACCCCGACCACTTCGAGAGACCTGATGAGTTCCGGCTCGACCGGTCTACGGGCAAGGGCCACATCACATTCGGCAAGGGTGCGCACTTCTGCGTCGGGGCCGCACTCGCTCGGTTGGAGGCCCGGATTGTGCTTGGTCAACTCCTTGAGCGCACCTCGAAGATCGAAGCCGCTGAAACCGGGCGGTGGCTGCCGAGTCTCCTCGTGCGCCGTCACGAGCATCTAAAGCTGGCAATACAATGACCGAGCAGGCCGAGATCACAGCGTTACGGCTTGTGTCGGTCCTCTACGGGAATGTGCCAACCGGCTCCGTGCCATGCTTGAGCGGGCAGCGCGTTGAATGCCGGCGTCAGCTCAGCCCGCCGTACCGTCGGCGTGCGGAGCTCGGTGAGGAGTTCTCGCCCCATGCGCACGACTCAAGACCAAGGGTTGCTAATCGTGCGATATCCCTTCGCCCACAACGGTTTCTGGACCGTTATGACGAGGCGGCTGCCCGCTCGATCATGTCCTCGGGTACCTCGTCGGACGCAGAGCGAACATGGTCTCGCGTCCTGATGTAGTAGCGCCCTGGGCTCAACTCCTTGCGGGAAAGGAAACGAACGGGCGTCTTTGCGTGCAGAACACGAAGGCAATGTTCCTCCCTGTCCGACTCGACCCAGTTCGTCATCCAGAAATCAGCTCGCTCGCCGTGCCCTTCGGCGAAGAGAACGCCGGCCTGAGGAATGGGGCGACCTGACCAAGTTCCTCCGAAGCCGTCAACACCGGCAAAGGAAAAGTCGGTGTTGAACGTTCCGCGGTCCTCATAGACGACTGGATCACCATCTTCGTACGACCGGGTCCGTCGAACCGCGATGTTCGGGGGATCGATCAACAGTTCCTGGACGTCTTCCCAGGACTCCACGACCTGACCCGCGGCGTCGTAGACGACGACTTCGATGTCGTACACCCGGTACTTCGGCGGAAGGCCGCCATTGTTGGGCTGAGGTTCATTGGGCATGTGATGCTTCCTCTCTGTTGGTGTGTTTCATCGGGCACGGATTGTCAATCGACGCCGAGCCGTCCTCGAGAATCGGTCTGCTCATAGGCCGTCCGCATCAGCTTTCGGACACGGGGAGGGCCGACGTCGATAGGCAGCAGTGACTCGCTCGCCCACGCTTCATCCACGTCGGGCTGGTTTTCAACGATCCATGAGTCGTCGGCGAAGACCATGGACGTGAGTGGTATGAAACCCTCTTTGAGGAAGGCTGTAGTGGCGTCCCGGGCGTCTGCCGGTGCGGGTCGGCCCGCCCAGGCGAACACCACGGTGGTGTGTTCGTCGACCGGTAACTCGTACTGGTGCAGGCGAACTGGCGGGCCACCATCGGGTAGCGGAACGTATACAGAAGCGAGGCAGGGCAGGGTGAAACACACTTCACCGAATTCATTGCTAGTGTCAGGGCCTCGGTCCTTGAGTTCCACCAGTACCTTGGTGTCAGTCGTCTTGGCGGTCATCGCGCCCTGGATCAGTCCTCCGAATCCCTCTTCGGTAACGATTGGATTCCCGTCCTCCATCTTCTCTATGCGCACTTCGCCGTTGTCCGGATGAGATACGAAGTGCCCATGCAGGAAAGGAACATGGGCCGGATCGCACGTATTGTCATGGACGAGCAGCCAATTCGCGTTCCACACGCTCATCCACACCGTAGATGCATGGCCGGGATCAGTGAGTTCCGGCTCGAGTACCAGTGGGGGAGGATTCTCGCCTGCGCTGGTCGGGAAGTAAGCCCAGACAAGGCCGGCTGCTTCCTGGCCGTGTCGGGTCGTGCAGCACAGGTGACGGGTCTGACGCCCGTCGAGCTTTCCCTCGGCGGGGATGAATTTGCATTGCCCAGTCGCGTCGTACTGAAGACCGTGGTACCGGCATTGCAGTCGGCCGTCAATGACGTCACCGATGGATAGGCGGGCGCCGCGGTGTGGGCATCGATCGATGAAGACCGAAACCGTGCCGGAGCCGTCTCGCCACGCGACGAGGTCTTCACCAAGGCGCCGTATAGGCACGGGTTTCTCTGTCGGTATGTCTTCTGACGTTGCCACGGGATACCAGTAGCCGCGCAGTCCGCGCAGCAAGTCCCGGGGTACAGACGTGTCCGGTCGAGTCTGGCTTTGCTGGTTCAACATTTCCACCTCCGTATGGCTGGTTCTGGTCGGAGAGCTACTCAAAGAAGGAGGGCGGTGGCGCCGGGCCCCATTGATTCACGGTTCGGGAGCGATCCTGCGCCTCCCATAGGTGCGGCTGGTAGGCGGTGGCGTCGTCGATGCGACCCATGTCCGCGAATAGTTCCATTCGAAGCCCGGAGTCCGGTTCCCGTAGGTAGACGAAGAGGTTGTGTCCGGGCCCATGCCGGCCGGGTCCGTACTCGACGCTGTGGCCCTTCGCGGCGATGTAGTCGCAGATGACCAAGAAACTGTCCCAGCCCGGCACCTCCATCGCGATGTGGTGGACGTTGGCCACGGCTTCGCCGCCACGGAGACCAATATTGTGGTGATCTCCGGCGACGCGAAGAAACGCCAGAAGGTCCCCAACCTGTTCCGACAGAGCGAATCCCAGGACGTCTACAAAGAAGTCTCGAGTCTTGATGGCGTCTGGCACCTTGAGGTTGACGTGGCCGAGCCGACGCGGCCGTACCGTTGACGGCGGAAGTGGTTGCCGGCTCCGTTGTGGCGCAACCCGACAGATCAGTGGCACGCCCTCCGGCGCCTCGAACCGGATCTCGTCGGAGAGGCATTCGATGAAGTGACCGGCGTTGTCGAGTCGCGTTGTCACGTCGACGAGGCCCTCGCGGTCGGCTACCTCGAGGACGACCGCGTCCAGGATCAGCGCGTCATTTTGGCGCAGCGTTAGGACCGAGGGCGGTGAACCTAGGCCGTATTCACCCTCAACAGTGAGGGCGATTCTGCCGTCAGGCTCGTCGCGGCGGACGAAATCCAGGCAGTCTTCGAAGAATCCAGCTGTCGCCTCGGGGTTCGGGACACCGACCTCGAGGGTGGCGACCCTTCGAATCGCCGTAGTCGGAGGATCAGCCATGAATCTCGCCGTCGCGTCCTCGTACAACGCCCGTGTAGAGACTTATGTCCGCGACGCTGTCGGGGGCGGGCTTCACGATCGGTGGATCAGCCTCCATGGTTGCTCCTGGCTCGGCCAAGCTGCCTGGGGCGAGTGTAGTCTGTAGACACTATCGGGTCAATTGTTGTGTAGTCTTGCTCGAGTCGAATAGGAGTCTGCATGTTCATACCTGTCGTCGACGAGAACGACGCCGAGGGTGAGTTGGGCGCGGTGTACGCGGCAGCGCACGCGCGGTTCGGTTTTGTGCCAGACGCCGTCCGGGTGTTGAGCATCCGGCCAGCGGTGGCCTCGGCGATGCAGCAGCTCCGGTCGGTTGTGCTGGGTGACGCGTCGACGCTCGGCGCTCGGCGGGCCAATCTCATTGGCGTAGCTATCTCTGGCATGAATCACT
>JBOHZD010000384.1:0-8876 GCA_050738315.1 Woeseiaceae bacterium | reverse complement strand
CGGCCTCGTGGCCGGCGGCAACGCCGCCCACCAGGCCGTATGTATCCTTCTCGTAGCTGCCGGAGACTGCTTCGTCGGCCGGGTTGCGCGTCGCGACAACGACGATCGTGTCCACCTGCGCCCTGAGTTCCTCGGTCATGTCCTCGCTCGGCTCGGGCGTCGGGTTGCGGACCAGGCTGGAAGGCGGCGGCGGCACGTCGGCGAGGCTGACGTCGGGCGCCGCCCAGGCGGCACATGCAATGATGATCGCCACTCCGGTTGGGCCGCGGGCCAGGCCCGTGCGGACTCGTGTTTCGGTCGCCATCCGATTCCCCCTCGCCGTTATAGTTTTTGTTTTCCCATATTAATACCAGCATGGGGCGTCCGCGTAAACGGCCGGGCGGCGGGATGCATCGGCCACGAGGAAGACCCTGTCCGACGCGACACCGTCCACAACGTCTTGCGCCGTACGGACGCTGCAACATGAATAGCGGTAGCCCGTCTCGCGTCAACGGCGTATGCCTGGCACAGGCGACATACGCGATGCGCATCTCGCCATGCGCAGATCGACGAGTGTTGGTCTAAACCTTCCCCAACCTCCCTCAGTATAGATAACACCTCCCGAGGCACGACAGGCCTGTTTGAGCAATTCATATTGCTCGATCGCTCTGAGCCGGGCGTCGGCTCGTTCGTATTCCACTGCTTCGTCCACCGGTGCCATGGCGCAGCCGGCATTTACCACGATTGCAAGGATCAATGCTTTCACTTGACACATGAGAAGGAGGCATGACTACCCGTGCTGAACTGCTGCTCGCATGGTCTGCCCCCTCCATCCTCTCCTGTCTTAATGCATCGGTTGGTGCGACAGAAACTCCGCCCCTTAATGATTCGATGCTGAAAGGTGTGCGGAAGGTTGCTTTAAAGCACTAAAAGGTATATTCCCGAGGCCACGGGCGGCGGGAGAAAGAATCAGCACATGACCCCGTCAGATCGCGTTGCTGTCGTTGTCGTGCATGGCATTGCGAACGACTACCTGCTGGTCCGCACGGCTCATCGGGAACCGGCCGTCACCTCATCGGCCGGTTACTCGATCTGACGGGCCAACTTCTTCGGCGCAATCAGCCGGAAGCTCTGTTTGACGACCGACTCGACTTCTCGCCAATCCGGGTCGTTGTCGATGCGCATGCCGAGCCAGCCCTTGGAACCCACATACGGCGGGATGAAGAACTGGTGAGGCGCGCTCAGCAACAGCATGTCGCGGGTATCGAAGGTCGATTTGCACCATACGGATATCCGCCCGTCGCCACGTTTTTCCATCGCAAAGATCTTGTCGTTGACTCGATAGGTTGGATCCCCCCAGGTTTCCTTCTCGACCGCCCGGGGCAGATGAAGACAGATATCACGCAGTCGCTTTGTCGCTGTTCTCGGCATGGGTCACGGTTCGGTCTTGCCTTGTCGCAGTTTACGATATGGACCTTATTCCGACCCGAGCGCTTCCACCACATCCACATGCGACGCCCTGGCGGCGGGCATCAGCGACGCGAGGATGCCCGCCCCGACGAGCACGGCTGCCGCACCGAGGAGAGGCAGCGCACCCGGCAGGCGCACGTTCTCGACGATGCTTTGCGCGACAACCGCGAACGCATAGCCGCCCGCGGCACCCGCGACGATGCCGATCACCACCATCAGCGTGCCCTCCCGCAGCACGCGCGTGAGGAGGTCACGCGGTGTCGCGCCCAGCGCCAGCCGCACGCCGAATTCGCGCGTGCGCGCGCTCGCCGAGAACGCCAGCACGCCGGCCACCCCAACCACGGCGATGAGCAGCGCAACGCCGGCGAATGCGGAAATCACGAAGGCATTCAGCCGATCCGGCGCCAGCACTTCGGCCCGCACGTCTTCCAGCGTGGCCGCGCGCTCCACCGGCTGATCGGCCGAGATCGCGCGGATGATACGCGTCACTTCCGGCACGAGCGCGTACGGATCGCCGGAAGCGTGCACGAACAAGCGGCCCGGCACTCCCACCTGCCGCATCGGGTGGTACACCGTCAATGCCGGTCCCGGTATCACGTTTTCGTCATCCACGTCCGCAACGACGCCGACGATGCGGCACGGCTGCGCGCTGCAGAAGGGCGGCCCTGTCTCGGTCCACCAGAGGCGGCGGTTCAACGCGTCGTGGTTCGGGAACAGCCGTTCTGCGATGCTTTCGCTGACGATCACGACCGGTTCGCTCCCGGCGCGATCAGCGTCGGTGAAGTCGCGGCCGGCGAGGCGCGGGACGCCGAGCACCGAGAAGAAGCCGGGAGTGATCATGCGTATTCGCGCGTGCGGAGGCTCTTCGCCATCCTCGGGTGTGTAACCCTCGGCGAGAAACTGGAAATGAGGGAAGCTGCCGGCATCGCGCCAGGGAGCGAAGCTGCTTGCCGCGACGCCCTCCACTCCCGGCAGCTCGCTGACGCGCCGTATCGCCTCCAGGGAAAGATCGACGACCTCCTCGAACCCGTAGCCCGTGGTCGATGGGGGAATGTCGAACGCCAGGACCTGGCGCATGTTGTAGCCGGTGGACGCAGTCTGCAGTGCGACGAGCGCGGCGAGGAGCATCGCCGCGCCGGCGAGCAGCACGAATGAGAACGCGATCTGTGTCGTGGCGAAGACCCGGAGGCGCCGGTTGGTGCCGGGCGTGATCCGGGCACTGCCGCCGGCCGGCCCGCGGCCGGTCGAGGCATGCGAAGAGGGGAGCCGCGGAATGTATGCGAGAAACACGGCCGCAGCGAGCGCGAGACCGGCGCCGACCCAGAGCAGGCTCGCGTCCACGGTCACATCGAGCGCGCGGACGGAGAAGCGCGAGGCGTAGCGCGCGACGATGAGCACGAATGGGTGCGCCAACGCCACACCCAGCACCGCTCCAGCCCCGCAGAGCAGCAAGCTCTCGGCCAGGAGCGCCCGCCGGAGTGCGCCGCGAGTCGCGCCGAGTGCATCGCGCACGACCAGCTCACCTTCGCGGCGCACGGAGCGCGCGAGAATCAGGTTGGCGACGTTCGAGCACGCGATGACGAAGACAATCCCGGCGGACGCGAGCAGCACGAGCAGGGTCGCCTGCGCCGGCGCCACGATTTGATCGCGGAGCGTTGTCACGCGCAGTTCAACCTGGGCCCTGGACGAGTACGCTTCGGAGTGCTCGCGCATGAGGTCGGCATGGATCGCCGTCAGCTCGGCGCGCGCCGTGTCGAGGGAAACGCCGGGCGCGAGACGGCCGAAGAGCTCCGTCATGCGGTGCGTGCGGCTGGTGACCATCTGGGCGCCAAGGTGATGCGGGCTGGTTACCACGTTCGCGATGATCTCGGTGTCGGCCGGGTAGGGAACCGACGGCTCGAGGACACCGACGACCGTCGCCGTGCCCGGACCGAGGCGAATCGTCTTGCCGATCACTGACGGGTCGCTGTTGAGCGAGGTCGTCCAGAACCGGTGTGTGAGCACCACCGCGCCCGTCGCTTCCGGCCCATCGTCCTGCGGGTTCAGCAGGCGCCCGAGCACAGGGCGAAGTCCCATCACCTCGAAGAACGAGCCGTTGACAACGCCGGCCCTCACCGTGCGGGACTCGCTGCCGAGACCCGTCATCGTGAACTCGACCGTGGAGAAGTCGCCGAAGGCGCTGATGCGGGTGGCGCGCGCCTTGAAGTCATCGATTTCGGGGACGGAGAATGTCATGTTCTCCTCGCCGATGCCGGGCGCGCTCTGGCGGACGTAGATCAGGCGATCTTCGTCGCGATTGACCAGCGGATGCAGCAGCACGCCGCGGACGACGCTGAAGATCGCGGCGTTGGCGCCGATGCCGAGCGCGAGGGTCACGACGACAGTGAAGGCAAGGATCTTGGTGCGCCCGAGGGAACGCATGCCGACGCGCATGTCCCGCCCGAGGGCTGCAAGTGCGTCGAACCAGCGGCTGTACCAAACGCGCCGCATCCGTCGAGACCGTGGGTTGTCGGGCAGCATGGTTACTCCTCGTCGGCCGGGGACTTGTTGGCGGCATCAATGCGAAGACCGTGCCAAACCATCGCCAGGCGTAGAGCCGGCGTCAATGCTTCTTCAACCCGTTGAATTTTCTAACGATATGTCGTCGCTTACGGTCCCCGAAGCGCCAGACCCGCGGTAACGGAAGCGCTCGGGGCGTCCCGGAATCGGAACCGTGTGCCCGGATCCGGGATAGATGCAACGCACCGGTATCAGCGCGCCGGAACCTCGACTTTTCCGACTCTACTTGCGGATCACGATCGTCTCGATGATCGCCGAATCATCACCCGTCTCGAGTGCCATCGAGGTGCCGGCCGGTACGGTCCAGAATTCATTTTCCCGTCGCTGCTGGCGCTTGCCGTTGATGATCGTCGTGAGTGCGCCGCCCCGCAGCCGTACGATCATCAGGCCGTCGATCTCCACAGGGAGGCGCTCGAGCTTGACGCCACCACCGATGCTCCAGTCGCGGATATCGACGTGGACCGCTTCCCCCGTGCGCAGTTGCGTTTCGCCCAGGAAACGCTGGAAGAACCGGACGCGGTTCTCGGCAGCGTGATTGCCGGGCTGCGGAACTGCCTGCGCCTCGCATACCTGCATCGGCAAAACGGCAAGGGCGATCAGCCCGGCGATCAGTCCTGGCCACTTCATCTTTCGCACCTCACGGCGATGGCTCGAGCATGTACAGGCGCCCGCCGCCCTCACAGGAGCGCCCCGATGCGACGAACACGCGACCGTCCGCCAGCGCAGGTTCGGTGAGAATACTCTGGTCGCTGACGTCGACGTCTCGCAGCACGTGCGGCACGGGTACTACATTGAACCCGTTCTCCACGCAGTCGGCCACCGCAACTTCGGGATTGCTGCAGATCGACGACGTCGACGGCCAGACGCTGGGATCGGCGAGCGCCACCAAATGGCCTGCACCGGTGCCTACGTAGACGATTCCACGGCTGACCGTGGGTGGACCGAGCTGGTAGGCGCTCCCCAAGGCAGCGCTCGGCACATCGGAGATCCAGCGCACACGACTGCCATGGCCACCGCAGGCGTTCAGGGCATGCAGCCGTCCAAAACCGCTGCCCGTCCCGTTGACGATGTCTCCGCCACCCGTCTGCGTGATGTATACGCCATCCCACGCCGCCCCTGGCACGAGATAGCGAGAGTCGCCGTGCGCCAGACCCCAACCCGGATCGAAAGGAAAGCCGGTCGGCGGAAACTGCCAGCGGACACCGAGGGGCGTTGCCGCGTCGACCGCGTAGCTCCAGCCATCCTTCATCGTGGAGACGACGAGATCGCCGCAACTCGCGCGCATCAGACTGGGCCCTGCCGCCCAGTCAGGGTCGTCATCGAGCTCGAACGGAACCGGCTGCAGCTTCCAGGCGACCGATCCGGTCGCCGCATCCAGCCGCAGCATACTCAGCCCGTGGTTCGGCGAGGGTTCGGACTGGCAGCCTCCGTTCCAGCAGCGAGTGTTGCCCGTAGTGATGAAGACGCCCTCCCGCCCGAAACCCCCGGCGACGGAGCTCCATACTCCGCCTCCTCGCGTACCGGTGGCTTTGAAATCGAAGGTACCGATCAGGTTGCCGGTGTTCAGCCCGACCGCCGCGACGCGGCCGTTCTGAATCGGATTGTCGCCGTGATTCGCGATGCCGATATAGATGCGATCGCCGACGACGAGCGGAGATGAATAACCGATCTGCTCGTGCAACTGGTCCTCGGCCGACGGTGTCAGGCCGGTGAGGCGTGCGATCTCCGGAGACTTCCAGACCTCGTTGCCCGTCCGGGCGTCGAGCGCAAACAGCCTCCCGCTCCCGAAGCCGGCTCCGATCGACGGGTCGGGCGCGCCGAAGATGACCACGTCGACGTCCCGCTGGATCGTCGCGACGACGGCACTCGAGGCGATGCCGCAGCTCGAGGGATTGCTTTCGAACTGGGATACGAGTGGGGGATCCGAGTCCAACGGATATTGCCACTGCACGACGCCGGTCGTCGCGTCCAAGGCGTAGAAACGCCCGTTGCCGTTGCCAATGTAGACCATGCCGTCATGAACGACCGGAGACGCCCGGAAGGCTCTGTTGCCGGGCGGGTCGAATGCGTCGGGCCAACCGAGTGCCAGGGTCTTGACCTTGTACGGATCGGACAGGTCCGAGGGTACTTCCTGGCTGGCGGAACGCAGGCCGTTGTGCCGGAAGGCCGGCCACTCCCCGGCGCAGGCACGATCATCGCCGCCGAGGTTCTCGCATTCGACATCGATGATGTACACCCAGCGGCTCTCGCAGTCTCCCAGGCGTTGTACGATTATGAGGGTGTGCCCGTCCATCAACGGCTGGCTCAGGTTGATGACCGGCGCGCCGGAGTGCCCGATCTCGATGCCGTCGGCAAATACGAGGATTTCGGCTCCCTCGACGTACTCGGTCAGCACGATCGCCGTGTCGCCGGGCAGCGGCGGCTCGATCACCGGGGCCGGCAGGTCCTCGCATGGAATCGGGTTGACCGGATCGGAGGGGTCGCTCTCACTACAGAGCGCCTGGGTCGCCGTGTAGGGGTTGGTGGACACGTCCGGGTTCACCAGGATGATATGCCCACCACCCCCTGGCGTCGGCGTCGACCCCACTTGAGAGCCGCCCTCCAGGACTCTGACGAACGCGCCGCTGACCAGCGGGCCATGATCCGGCGCCGGGCCCCTGGCGATGACGCGATCGTTTCCCGCATAGACGTCGTGCAAAGTCGGCACCGGAAGCGGCGACGGCTCCGACTGGGCGATCTCGGGATCGCTGTTGGGCGTGGTGTCTGCACAGAGAGTACCCCGCGCCCGAATGCGAGCATCGAGCTCGAACTGGGGATTGATTCCGGTCCAATTCAACCCCCATTCCGGTGTCGCATTGAAAGTGCCGACCTGTACCGGATCCTCGAAGCCTCCGGCCCCGTCCGGGTTCTCGGCGGTGATCTCGATTCCGGCTCCGGGCACTACGTCGCTGACACCTGCGGCCCGACCGCACGCCCACAGCGGAGGCGCATTCAGGCGAGGCCTGGGCAGACCATCCGGGTAGTCTTCCAAGTGAGACGTCACGGCCACCGCGTTGGACGGCGAGCTCGTGATCGCATCGACTGTCTGGGTCGCCGTCACGACCTGCCCCTCGACAAACGAAATGCTGACCCCGACGTTCTCGCCGAGTGAAGGGAACTGGCCGACGGCGGAGCCGATCGGCATGCCCTCACCGGTCACGAACACCTCCAGTTTGGCCCCTTTGATGAAGTGCTTGACCGCAACGTTCGAGGCGCACTCGTAGATCGGATAGAGCAGCGTCGGAGGAGAAATGTGCTCACGATTCTCGTCATAATTCCCTTCGTTCGGCTGGACATGAGGATCATCGCTGGGCGGCTTATCTTCCTCGCGGTCACAACCGCTGACGAGTGGCACTAGAAGCATCGCAAACACCGCGACGAGCGCGCTTCCGGGAAAGGTGGAGACGGTGGACCCGTGATGTCGCATCTCCGGGCCTTCCTACGGCTGCGAGATCAGGATCGCCCGCAGCGCGAGCGGGCCTTCGCTGCGACTGTTGTCGAACGAAATTTCCGCGCCCTCGGCCACCGTAGCCGATTCGCCGATTCGCACTTCCTGGCTCTTGCCGTCGATCACAACGCGGCCGCTTCCGGTGCGAACTGTGACAACGGCGGTTCCCGGGAACCTGACGGCTTCGCTCGTTTTGCCAGGGCCGACCAGGAGGTCCCAGACTTCTACCGCGAGTTCCGCGGGCGTTTCCGCGCGATAGGCGGTTCGAACCAGGAGGCCTGGCGCATGCTGCCTGAAGAGGCTTCTTTCAGGCTCGGCGTCGTCGCCGGTCCCGGGCTGGATGTCCTGGGTGAAGGATGCCTGGACAGGCGCCAGAACAAGCAGGATGCACGCGACAGCGGTGGGCGCTTCACTCCAGCGCCAATGCCGGCTCCTGAGAATTCCGACCTTCTTTCCCCACACCCGCTCAGCGCCGCGCCACATGAACGAATCCTCCCCGAGCTGGTCGTAGCCTCCCTCCGGTCAGGGCAGTCCCTCAGTCTTCCTACCGGAAGAGTGCCTTTATACAGAAGTATAGTCCGTGGCCTGGTAGCCGCAATGCTGCGTCGAGCTCGTCGCGGCGTCGGCGCCGGGTGCGGTGGGAGCTGCTGCTGTCAGTACAACCCGGACGAGTCGTAAGCGGCCGCTGCCACCACTCCGATAACGACAATTCCCAACCCGATGCTGCGTAGGGGCGAGTACCGCTCCACCTCGACGCGGGCGATGTCCTCGGGTTCGATCTTCTGCAGGATTCCGGTCTCGTCAGTTCCGGTCAACCCCGCGGACGTCCAGCTCTCGAACGACAGCTCGACCTCACGACCGTCCTGCAGCGACACGACCACCCTTTCGCCGGGCTCGATCTCCGATTCCGCCTGCGGGTCGACGGTGTGCATCGTCGCGCATCCCGATGCCACCAGCATTGCCGCGCAACTGAAATACACGATCAGCGAGTGCACCTCTCGCGACCACGGCCGCCCTCCAGCGACTGCCGGCTTGCGGCGCCCTGCCAGCTTGCTCATCAGTCCCCCCATCGCTTTTTCATCGGTTGTGCTGCGAAGCTTACACCACGTCCCGTCCGCGTAGTCGGGCGGTCGAGTTCGGAGTCGCAGATGTCGTCCTGCATACGGTGAACACGGGCTGCCGGGGCAAGGACGCAGCCTTTTGTCGTGCGGTCGGCCGCGCGCTCAGTCGGTACGTCGCCCGCTGCGCCACTGCGTGGCATACGGCAGCACGAACAAATACAGACCGGTGAACAGGAGTAAGGCGAGCGGGAGCAGCGGCACGTAGGACACCCAGACGGCAGGCTCCTCCTGTGCCAAGGCGACGAAAGTGACGATGACGG
>JBOHZD010000383.1:0-4203 GCA_050738315.1 Woeseiaceae bacterium | reverse complement strand
CTCCGGCCAAACGTTCCGCCGCAGCAATGCGCAAAGTACACACGCGGACTCTGGATGACCGCACGCCAACCCACAGCTTCCGCACCTTGCTCACGCACCTCAGCGGCATCGTTCGCAACACCTGCCGCTTGCCCAATGCGCCCACTTTCCAAGTCGTGACCACACCCACAGCGAAACAGCAACACGCCCTCGATCTCCTGGGCACTATCCGAGCGTAGGCAGTAACCGAACGCTCTACTTGACCTCAACTCTTTGAATCATCCCTGATTCTTTGCATTTGCTCAGAGGGAACTTCAGTTTAAACTGGAGCCGTGAACGCGACGAAATTCCCTCAAACGAAGCTGTCCCACGCGGGCTGGTGCCGCAACAATCCCCAGCAATCGGCAAACAGGTACGGCACGGCCTGCCACACTCCGAGCAGGCTGCTGAAGACGGCGCCGAAGGTGCCGATCAGGAAAAGCCATTTGCCGTACGGGCCCATCACGTCGACGAGGCGCCCGGAGAGCGTGACCAGCAAGCCGGTGCCCTCGCCTTCGATACGCAAGGTGCTACCGATGGTGATCATCGCGACGCCGAACACGGCCGTCATGAGATATCCCGTCGCCTGGTCGATGCGGCACACGAGCAGGTCGCCGGGCCGTGTCAGCCCTTCCTCGCGCAACCAGTAGCCATAGCAAAGGACCGTCACGGTGCCGCCGATGCCGCCGATCAACGCGACCGTGCATGTTCAGGCCCTCCCCCGCGAGGTCCGGGAATGCGCGGCACGAAAAGTCCGCGCAGGACCTCGCCGGTGCCCGGCCACAACAGTACCGCGGTGGTCACGACGGTCACGAACATGGCGCCGATGCAGATGCGCATCGCGATCTCGAACAGGCGGTAGCCGCCGACCAGCACCATCGCAAGTCCGACGAGGCCGGCGGCGACGCCGAACACGATCTTGCCGTCGCGGGCGTCGGCAAAGTACGGAAACATGGCATGCAGCGTGACGCCGCTTGCGCTCATCTGCGCCGACGCCACGAAGCAAGGACCACAACAACAGGAACGGCAGGAAAATCCACAGGACGATCGGCCCGAGCCGCAGGACGGCGCCTTCGAGCAGGGTTTCACCGGTCGCGAGCTGCCAGCGCGTCAGGCCTTCCGTCACTACGAATTTGAGCAGCGCGCCCAGCACCACGGCCCACAACACCGCCGTGCCGAGCAAGCCGCCGACGATGCTGCCGGTCGCGAGATCGCCTCCGCCGACGCCGGTCGCGGCCAGCAACAGCCCCGGGCCGATCATCAGAAAGGACTTACGGGCCGCCGGCCGCGGCATGCTCGCCGATTCGGTCATACGGGGGCCGATGTTACCTGACTGGAACTGAATTACGACTGACGCAGTCACCCGCCGCCGGTAGGTTTGCAATCCTGGGCAGCAGCGGATAGTGCGTATAAGGCACCTATGGGGTCTCCATCTAACCGGAGTCATCGGGTCCCAGGCGCTGCCAAGGCCGGTTCGCAGGAGCACGCTCGAGGCTCGGCGGGCGCCCCCGCGTCTTTGGTGGCGTCGGCGGCACCGCCCTCAGCCGGTTCGTGGCGACGAGATGCCGGTAGCGTACCGGATCAAGGCTAGGCCGGGCGGTAAAGACTCCGCATTGCGCGATAGCGCAAATAAGAACGCTTGGCGCATGCTTGTGCGCGCCGGCCGATACTTACGGCGGTGGACCGCCTGGCCGACATAACCGGGCACGAACGCGAGCGTGATCGCGCCGGTAATGATACCGAGGACCGAGGACAGGATCGTCGGCCGGAACTGTCCGAATACCGACGTATCGCTGCCGATCAGGCCGTGTCTGGAATTACTTTACATTCCGAGGTGGCCCTCACGCAGGTTCTCTGCGGGAAGCAATGGACTCTCGGCAAACATGAGCCCATCAACGAGCCTGCCGCCGATCAGATGCTCCTGGATGATCGTCTCGAGATTCGCTGGCGTACAATCGCGATACCAGATCCCCTGAGGATAGACGACCGCAATCGGCCCGCCCCGGCAAATGCGCAGGCAGTCTACCTTCGTCCGCAACACGCCGCCGGCGATGTTCACCAGCTTCAGTTCGGCCAGACGATGCTTGAGGAACTCCCAGGAGGCCAACTGCTGATCGTGCGGCGCGCAGGATCCGCCGGTGCACAGGAAAATATGACAGCGCGAGCTATCGAGCTTGAGCCTCTCTGCGGCCCTATCGACGGGATCGATCATGTAACCTCCTGAAAAAAGAAAAGCTACTCCGGCGACCCCGCCACAGCGAAAGCGTAGTTGCGCGCGGAACGGTTGATGGGCGTCTTCAGAGGTCCTGCCGACAAGGCTGAAATCTGCATTTCGGCAGGCACATCCCCATACAGGGTGTTGCGCTGTCGAGGCTGCCGACCCAACGATCGAATCAAGTCCTGCATCTGCTGCGGTAGAAACTCCTGGCCGTGGGCGGCGCCGGCGGCGCGCGAGATGGATTCGTTCATCAATGTGCCGCCCAGATCGTTAGCGCCGGCAGCGAGAGCGTGAGCTGCGACGCGACGTCCCAGTTTGGTCCAGGACACCTGAATGCGAGTAATGAACGGATGCAGCACCAACCGGGCGACGGCGTGCATGAGGATGACTTCACGTAATGTCGGCCCGGGGCGGGCACCTCCGCGGCGGAACAGAGGCGCCTCCATGTGCACGAAAGGCAGCGGCACGAACTCGGTGATGCCGCCGGTACGCTGCTGCAGTTGCCGAAGCACCAAGAGGTGCCGTGCCCAGCTTTCCAAACCCTCGAGATGCCCGAACATGATCGTCGACGTGGTAGGCAAACCGAGACGGTGGGCGGCTTCGACGACCGAGACCCACTGGCCGGTTACGATCTTGTCGGGGCAGAGCTTCGACCTGACTTCGTCGTCAAGTATCTCGGCCGCGGTTCCCGGCAGCGAATCCAGGCCGGCTGCCTTCAATCGGCCGAGAAACTCTTCGATGCCGATTCCAAGAGTGTCAGCGCCGTGTGTCACCTCAAGCGGAGAAAAGGCATGTACGTGTATGTCCGGCACCGCGTCCTTCACAGCGCGGCATATTTCAAGGTAAGTGTCCCCGGTGAACGACGGATGTATGCCGCCCTGCATGCAGATCTCGGTGGCGCCTCGCTGTCTGGCCTCAGTCACCCGGCGACGGATCTCGTCGAGGTCGACTACGTACGGACGGCCACGCAATTCATCCGCGATCCTGCCTTTGGAGAATGCGCAGAACGTGCACTTATACGTACAGACATTGGTGTAGTTTATGTTTCGATTGACGACATAGGTTATCGCATCGCCGCACATTGCTTTTCGCAGCGCGTCGGCGCTCTCTTCGACACGCACCTGCTCAGCGCCTCGTGCACGGAACAGGCATACGATCTCCGCGGCCTCAAGCTCTTGACCCTCGCCTGCTTTGCGCAAGATGGCTTCAAGCGCTCTAGAAAATTTTCCGATCAATCGAAACGACGAAGTCGCTGGAAGTTCGCTGTCGCGACCGGCGTGCCAGTCATCTTCGCGAGCGAAACCATCCGTATCGGCGTGACGCAGAACCCTTGGCCGCAGCCCCGAGTCGAGCCAGACCTCTTGTGCGCGAACGTAAGCCGGGTAAACGGTTAGCCGCTGCACGAGTGCTGCGTCCGCCTTACGCGTTTCCTCTTCCAGAGTCTTGAGCTGCGGCCAGGGCGATTCGGGATTCACGTGGTCCGGTGTGACCGGAGAAACGCCGCCCCAGTCGTTGATCCCCGCCGCGATCAACTCGACGAGGCGTCCTCCGTTCAGGTTCGGCGGCACTTGGATACTCATGTCTTTGCCGAGAACGATGCGAGCCGCGGCAACGCTCCAGAGCAGCTCCTCGAAGGACGGCTCCGTCGCAGCGTGCATCCTTGTCCCTTGCTTAGGGACGAAGTTCTGTACGATCACTTCCTGAATATGTCCGTGGCTTGCCTGACATTCCGCCAGCGCGTGGAGGCTCTGCAGCCGTTCCTCCATACTTTCACCGATTCCGACCAGAATGCCGCTCGTCAGGGGTACACGCGCTTCGCCTGCGGCACGAATGCTCGCCAGACGAACCGCCGGGTTCTTGTCCGGTGAGCCATAATGCGGACCTCCTCGCTCAGTCAGCCGGAACGCCGAGGACTCGAGCATCAATCCCATCGAGGGCGCGACCGTTCTGAGGCTTGAGTAATCCTC
>JBOHZD010000382.1:0-34210 GCA_050738315.1 Woeseiaceae bacterium | reverse complement strand
TCTGCCAGGAGAAGCCCCAGCGGTCCTTGCACCAGCCGCAATCGCTCTCTTTCCCGCCGTTACCGACAATCGCGTTCCAGTAGGGGTCGGTCTCTTCCTGATCGCCGGTCAGCACCATGAAGCTGACGGCTTCGTTCGGCGTGAAATTCGGGCCGCCGTTCAGGCCCAGAAACGGCCGGCCGAGCACGGTGAACTCGACGGTCAGTTCATTGCCCTCCCGACCACCGGGATAATCGGTCGCTGCCGCATTTGCCAGGTCGACACGGCTATCGGGAAAGGTGGCGGCATAAAACTCCGCCGCCTTGCGTGCTTCGCCGTGGTCGAACCACAGGCAGGTCACGAGTTTGGTCATATCTAATCTCCTCGGTTCTTGGGGGGTTATGTGCTTGCGCCGCCTCTGCGAAGGAACCTGGGCCAATTTGGCGGCATCCTCAACCGTCTCGCCGAATACAAAGAAATCGAACGAGCGATGCCGGATTCGACATCCGATGAGAAGAATATTTGCTGCGCCGGTTTGAACCCATCATCTGGTCGCGGCTTGCCGCTGATCAAACGGCTCTAAATGTCGTTCGCGCCGGCATTTTCCGGAACGCTGTAGATGGCTGTAGACCGGAGGGCAGAACCTGGCCCGAAATGGACCTGCCGGCATCGGGCGCGAGAAACACTGCGAGAGCGGCGATGTCGGCGGGTTCGACCAGCCGCTTAATTGACTGGTTGGCCATGGCGATTTCCTTGACTTCGTCGAGCGACTTGCCCGTCGCCTCCGCCCGGCCCTGGAACACGCGCTGGATGCGCTCGCCCTCAACCGCTCCTGGCGCGATCGCGTTGACGATCGCCACGATCAATCCGCCGTTTGCTGCCGAGCGGCAGAGCCGCGCGTGCGCCTGCGCAAGTCATTCCGGCTGCGCTCACTTCGTGAGGGACGCGCAGGGCAAAAAGTGAAGCTCGCGCTCGTCAAGGCACGATCAGCCTGGACGCGATCAATGGTCCGCTTCGCCGCGCTCGACTGCCACACAATAATACCTCTCTCACTCTTGCCGTGCTTGACGCTTAGCCTGAATGCTCAACCTGCCGTGATACATGTTATCGGGTGGATGTGTAGTCGGCCACGACGAACCCGCCTATAGGGGCTGACCCGATCCCGAGGCAGGGAGAGCGCGGGGCCCGCGAAGTCCCATGCGAACCTCGCTCCCCTGCCGAGCGCTCCTCATGAAAGGACTGAACAGAGTAGCCGCTTCAACCGAAGTAGTCGAAAATGACAAGGCCCCCCACACTATCAGAGTTATACGACGCGGCTCGATCAGAGGGCGGCGGACTCGTTGTATACGCCGGAGGTGACGCACCCGAACAAGCCGCGATGTATACATCGGGTTTCACGGATCAATTTCCTGAAATTGACATCGAAGTCACAGTCGATCTCAGCAAGTATCACGATGGACGGGTCGATGCGGCCGCACTGCGCGGCGACAATCGCGTCGATGTCGTCCATCTGCAAACGCTACAGGACTATCCCTACTGGAAAGCTCAGGGGCTATTGCTCCCTTTCAAGCCCGAGGGCTTCGATCAACTTCCCGACGCCTTTAAAGACCCCGATGGGACCTACTATCCGCTGTTCGTGTTTGCGTTCTCAAATGTCGTCGATACCAACGTCATCCAAGCGGAGCAGGCGCCGCGCGAAGCCGCCGACTATCTCCGGCCCGATCTCAAGGGCCGTATCGTTTTGGTCTATCCACACGATGACGATGCTGTGCTTTATCAGTTTGAGCAGATCATGGCCGAACACGGCGTTGAATGGCTACTAAAACTCCAGGAGCAGGATATCCAGTGGGTGCGAGGTAGCGCCACGCCGCTACAATACATAGCCGAGGGCAAAGCGGACGTGACATTTACGTCCTTCTACTATCTCAACCCGCCACAGGCGGACACGATGCGGATGATCCTACCGCGCCAAGACTACTTTCAATCTTGGTATCAGATCGGAGCGATCCTTGCCGCAGCGCCGCACCCCGCCGCAGCGAAGCTATACATGAGCTACCGTCTTAGCCTGCAAGCGCAGCAAAGCTCCGCTCAGTGGCCGGCCCGGAAGGATGTGTCGGTTCCGAACTGGAAACCGATTTGGGATTATGCCAACACTAACCCTGCGGGGTTTCGCGACTTTATGGCAGATCGCGCCCGCGTCGAACGTCTCAGAGGCATCATGGAAGATATAATCGGGCCGGTCCGGGGTGAGAACCCAACTGGCGTTGATCGTCTCTGGCGCTGATAGGGAGCCGAGTGCGTGAATGACGGCTTCCACGTTACTGGACGTTTGATTGCGGCTGCGCGGGCATTGACTGGTATCAGTCGTGCAGACTTCGCCGCCCCCGCCTCGCTTTCCGTCGAAGCGCTTCATGCGATCGAAGCAGATGGCAGCGCGTTTGTTGAATCAGACCAATATGTAGATGCCGTGAAACGTGGCCTCGATCATTTTGGAGTTGTCGTGATCGAAGAAGCCGACGGCATGGGCGCTGGTGTTAGATTGAAGTTCACGCGCCAGGACGTGAAGCAGATAGTGCGGCTGCAAGGCAAAGGCGGGATTGTCGGATATGATGACGCGCCATGAGTTGGCAGCCAGAGGGGTAGATCGGAACCGCGTCCGGTGCAGCCCGTGGCGCGGCGGGCGCCAACGTTTGATCCGATCTTCGGTTCCGTTGCGTCCGGTTGGGCCGCGGTCGATCACGATTTGTAGCGGCCTCGCCGTGCGGCACCTTGCGGGTGTTCTTCGGCGACTTCCTGAGCTTGTTCAGCGGCACGAAAATCTCGACGCCACTGACGGCTTCGGTCTGAACGGTATCGGTCATCTTCCTGCTCCTTGGGCTTGGGTTTCGCGCAGCGAAGCGCCGCGCTGAAACCCTGCCCGTCGGCGAGACCGGGGGGGGCAACCGGAGTGGGCGGCTTCGCGGGGAACCGGCTGCACTGAGCGAAGCGAGGGAAGCTGGGCGGAAGCCGCTCCGAAGGGCGCTGGGGGCAGAGCCCCAAGCAACCGCGCCGCGTCAGCGGCGCCACCAAGAAAAGCACCCTTGCGGCGACCGGCCGGCGTGCGCGCGGGCCTGGGGGCCAGCCGTTGCCGCGCGCCTCCGGGCAGAGCAAGAGTGCCACGCGGTCTCGAAAACGCCGCGTGCTGCTCGGCGCGCCAGCGCCACTCGCCATGCTGATCGTCACCCGTATGGGCCGAGACCCTTCAGGGGCTCGGTCGAAGCGCAGCGGAGATAGAGCGGCGGTCCCGCAGGGAGGCGCCAACCTTGCTTTCTGCTGTCGTTTCGATTATATTTTAATCGTTCTGATAACAGGTGATAGACATGGCCACTGATACGAAAGTGCTGACAGCACATGTGCCGCTCGGGCTTGCTGAGAAGGTCGAAGCGATGGCGACGCGGCTCGAACGGTCGCGTGGCTGGGTGATGAAGCAAGCGCTCGCCGCTTGGGTCGATCAAGAGGAGGAGCGTCACCGGATGACGCTCGAAGCGCTGGACGATGTCGATGCCGGCCGGGTGATCGACCACCACGCGATACAGGCATGGGCAGACAGCCTCGGAACCGACAAGCCGCTCCCGCCGCCGACCGCATGAGGATCAAATGGACCAGCAAGGCGTCGTCGGACCTTGTGCGTCTGCATGAGCATCTGCGGCCTGTCGCGCCCGATGCGGCGGCGCGGGTCGTCCAGCAGCTTGCCCGCGCGCCCGACCGGCTCCTCGACTACCCGCGGATCGGCGAGAAGCTGGAAGCCTACGAGCCGCGCGAGGTCCGGCGGATCATCGTGGGCAATTACGAGATGCGCTACGAGATCGCCGACGCAACGATCTTCATCCTGCGTCTCTGGCACGCTCGCGAGAACCGCAGCTTCGAGTCGGAGGAGTAGGATGATGCCGCGTATAGACATGGCCGACGCTGGCCCCATTATGAAGCCCGCCGCAGTCCACCTCTATCTGCGCTACGCTGCTCTGCGACCTTTGCGTCGGGAGCCCTATGACGGCAGCGTGGCGGCATGGCCCTGCCTCGCAAGCTCCGACGCCGCACGCCTCGCCGCTGGGCCGAATGCCCGGACGACCTGCACGACTATGCCGGCCCCACGCCGCAGCGCCAGGCTTCACCGCGCGCCGAAGATGGCCCGATGCGCGTCACCGATGATTGGCCCGAGCATGTCCCGATCGGCGATGCCGAGTTGCGCGTATGCGCAAGGAGCTGGACAAGCTGTTTGGCCCCAAGCCGTGAGTCGAGGAGTGAAACGCCATGACCAGTGCCGCTGTGAAGCTGGAGGAGGCGCCGGTCATCGCGACTGCCCGCGCCGCGCTCTACCTGCGCGTCTCGACCGGCCGCCAGGCCGATAGCGACCTGTCCATCCCGGACCAGCGCCGCCAGATCGAGGGCTACTGCCTGTCGCGCGGCTGGAAGGTCGCGGCGGAGTAGAACGGCGTCAGGCTCATCTCGATCACGCAAGACCTCGGCGACGGTCCGATGAGCGTGATGATGCGGCAGATCATGACGCTGTTCGACGAATATCAGTCGAAGGAGAACGGCAAGCACACGCTGCGCGCCATGCGCGAGAACGCCCGTCAGGGCTTCTGGAACGGCGCGCGGGCGCCGATCGGCTATCGCGTGGTCGAGGCCGGGCAGCGCGGCGCGAAGATCAGAAAGAAGCTGGAGATCGACCCCATTCAAGCGGAGACGGTGCGCCGCATCTATCGGATGGCGCTGAACGGGGTCGATGATCGCGGGCCGATGGGCCTCAAGTCCATCCCGCCAGCATGTCGCCGACCTTGGGCGACGGGCGACCGAAGCCGAAGCCAAGCTCAAGCGGCTCTACGAGGCGATCGAGAACGGCGTCATCGACGTGAGCGACCCGTCGCTCAAGGACCGCATTGCGGAGCTGACCACCACCCGCGACCAGGCCAAGTGCGATGCCGAACGCGCCGTCTCGCATATCGAGAAGATCGGTCCCGCCATTACGGCCGAGAGCCTGCGCGCCTTCGCGTGGGCAGCTCGCAAGAAGCTGCGCAACGGTGACGGCACGTTCGCTCGCGACCATGTGCGCGCTGTCGCGCAGCGGGTGGAAGTCGTGAACCGGAATGAGGTCCGCATTCGCGGCCTGCGCAGTGAGCTGCTGCGGACCCTAACCGCCGCCTCTGGCGTAGAGGCGGCGGTGCTAGGCGTTCGTGCCTTTGAACCGAAATGGCGCGCCCGGCGTGATTCGAACACGCGACCCCTGCCTTCGGAGATCGACTACTTAATTGTAAGTAGCTGAATTCATCATCATCAGATGGCTGGACGCCCGTTGCAAGTTCAGTACTCTGCACTACGATGCATTACTCAGTCACACAATTCTCACACAGTCGTGTCCGTGAATACTCAGCAGCTCAGACCGGAGAATCGAAAACAGAAAAATGGAGCAAGTTCTGGGGGCAGTTCTTAAAGGATTTGTCAGCGCCTTGCCCAGTTTTCCACCTTGACGCTCGCTACCTGAGCCGACCAAGCTGAACACCAGCAGACAGATTCAACATCTTCGACATCTTCGGGCAGGCGATCATGCGCACGGACGCGCAATCACCGGCGGGCGGCGTCTACCATCCGCGTAACCCGCGGGCAAGTCCACTCTATCAATGTGTTCGCCGACATGGTGCTGAACTCGATGCCGCCAGCCTCGTCCTTCGGCCGGTCGAGGCCGAAGTCCTCGAGCGTTTCCTCGCCTGCGGCGACTTACACCATGGCTTTGCCCGCCTCTACTGTGACCAATGCGGCCGAGATCACTTGCTTGCTTACTCCTGCAAGACCCGTTACTTCTGCCCGAGCTGTCATCAAAAGAGGATGCTCGCCTACGCCGAATGGGTGGAAGATCATGTGCTCGCCCCGGTACCCCATCGCCAGTAGGTGTTCGCGCTGCCGAAGCCGATCCGGCCGTTCTTCCGTTACCGCCGCCAGTATCTTGGTGCGCTCTGCCGGCTGGTAGCAGCGCTTCTGAAAGCGCGTTTCAAGTCGATAGCGCCGCAGGGGCAACCGGCCTTCATCCTGTACGTGCAGACCTTCGGCGACCTCGTGACCCTCAATCCGCATATCCACGCCCTGGTTGTCGACGGCGTGTTTCTGCCCTCCGGCACGTTCCGGGTGTTGCCGCCACTGCCGGAGACAGCGCTTTGTGATGCGCTGCGCCACAAAGTGCTCGATTTTCTCTCCGCCGAGGGCGTACTGGCAGCCGACCTGACAGAGCGAATGCTCGGCCGGCGCCACTCGGGCTTCTCGGTGCACAACAGCGACGGATTCCGAAGGCCGGCAACGCCTCGCCCGTTACATGATCCGCTGCCCGTTCGCGTTCACTGCAGAGCGATGTGGACCGATTAATCGAACACAGCCAAACGATCATCAAGAAGATCGATCGAGCGCTGCTCGCGCAAGCGAGGGCACTTGGTTGGGAGACACAAGTACGTCGCTGTCAGGCGATTCCGGGTGTCGGCTCGCTCACCGCCCTGGCGATTGTGGCCACCTACCATCGCGGTCAGTTCCGCAACGATGACGCGTTCATCGCCTTCATGGGCATGGATGTTCGGGTACGTGAGTCGGGCCGCTTTCGCGGCCGACGCAAACTGACCAAGAAAGGTGAACCGGAGCTGCGCCGACTGTTATTCAATGCCGCAATGCGAGGCCGGCAACAGGCGCATTGGGAGCCCTACTATCTGGCACTCCGAGATCGCGGCTTGAGCTCCACGGCCGCCTTCGTCGCGGTCGGCCGTTTGTATGGCGAATCCCGATTCCGCCTACTAAACTTCGCACCAGGGGCAGTATCCGGACCCGGCCGGTGAATTCCCGATCTGAGCTGGCCGCCTGCACTAACTATTGTCTTCGACGGAGCCCCGGGCTTCGCCGCTCCAGGTGTCGCTTGTCCTTCAGGAGGACCAGTGTGCAACTCAGGCAAGGCTCCCTCGTTTTATTCAACGACAGCGGTGCGTTCGAGCCTGGCGTTCGACAGAGTCGGCCCGGCGCCGTTGCGGTTCTCATTGCCGCGTCGGCTCTTGCCTGCACGCTGTTATCGGCCTGCAGGGAACCGGCGGTGACCCTGGCCACGGCGCTCGCCGCCAAAGACCGCAAAGCAGTTCAAGCCGAAATCGACCCGGTGCTCGCGGCACAGGATCCCGCCGCGCCTGTCAGGGAGCGCATGGAGGCGCTGCGACAGTGGATCGAGGACCAGGAAGGCATTTTGCATGCCGAACTCAATCCCGATCTCCTGGATACAGAGCCACCTGTTCAACAGGTCCGGGTTGCGCTCACAGACGATCCACAGACGATCCATACCATAGGTATCGTGCTCGATCCCACGCACTTGCGTTTCAATCGCAGATAGGAAGGTCCTCGATGGACAGGAAAAACCTTGCCCGCGCCCAGAAACGCATGCTCGGCGAAATCTCTTCGATCCGAGAAGGCCTGCTCAAGCTGCCTAACGTCGTAGCAGTCGGCGTCGGTCTCAAGGAGACCGGAGGGGAGTTCACCGACGAGATCGCCTTCCGCGTCTTCGTCAGGGAAAAGCTCGATCCGGCGCAGCTCAGCGACAAGGATCTGGTGCCTCAGTCCGTCGGCGGTTTCAAGACCGACGTCCTGCCGCCTTTGAGGATCGCCAACGACGCCCCTGTGTGCGGCAACGAGCGCAGGACGCTGTCCAGGCACAGGCCCCTGCAGGCCGGTATCGCAGTGTCGACCACGAAGAACACGTACGGAACTCTCGGGTGGTTCGCGACCCTCGATGCCGACGACACCAGGGTTCTGTTGACCAACAAGCACGTGCTATGGGACGACACCGACGAGGTCGTCACCGACAATTTGAAGACAGCACAGCCACAGCTTGACGAGCCGAGCACGTGCTGCTGCTGCGAGTGCGGCGACGACAATGTCATCGGCGAAACGTTGCTCGGAGTACGCAACATGTCACCCCTCACAGACACCTCGGTAGACGCGGCCGTCGCCCGCATCGACAGCGGGCTTGCGTCGAACATCAGCCTGACGATCACGAACGACTCTACCGACGAAGTGCTGATCGTGTCCGGCACCGCGGCGGCGACCGTTGGCGAGACGGTACGCAAGATCGGCGCGCGCTCCGGATTCACCCGCGGCACGGTGATCCACGTAGGCGATCTGGCTGCGGCTCCCGCCGACCCCGGCGGCGGCACGGTCGATGTGCGCACCGGTCAGGTGCTGGTCATCCCGTTGGACGACGAAACCTACGAGGTCCGTGACGAAGACGGCGTCTGCAAGCGGGCATTTTCCAATGGTGGCGACTCCGGTGCGGTTATCGTCAATGATGCTGACGAGATCATTGCCCTGAACTGGGGCGGAAACACTGATGATTATTCCGTCAAGCTGACGGTGGCATCGAACATCGACGACGTGCTGACCGCGCTGAGCGACAATGGCTTTCCGATTACGATTCTCACCAGTCCCGGTGGCGGTGAAGGGGCCTTTCTGCGCTCGGATGCGGTGGCATCGGCCCATGCGCGAGCTCGCGCCACAAACGTGCCGACAGCACCCACGGTCGGCCCCAATATCTTCGAGCGCCTGCGCGACTCGAACCGGCAAAGCCTGCTCGCATGGCTCTACGACCGTCATCACCGCGAAGTGTTGAGGCTGATCGACGAGCGTCGCGCCGTAACCGTCGCGTGGCACCGGGCACGGGGCCCGGCCTACGTTGCGGCACTGTCACGCTCCAGCCGCGTCGAGCACTACCGCGTGCCGTTCGAGATCGACGGCACCGATCGCGCCGCGCTGCTGCGCGCGATGGAGGCCGCGCTCATGGCTCACGGCAGCGAAATGCTGAAGAACGACATTCGGCGTTACCGCGACGAGCTGATGACGCTGGCTTTTCGCTGGCGCACGATCGCGGAGCTCGCCGACGAACTCAGGCGCTGCGGCCTGCTCGATCACGTTCCCGAACTCGAAGTCCCGGCGCACACGGGCACCTGAGCGATGCCCGGCGAAGAAAATATCGGCAGTCTCGAGGCCCTTGCGCTCGGGCTCGGTGAGCTGTTCGCACCGTTGGAGAAAGATCTCGCGGGCGGCAAGGCGCGCGTGCTACTGGCCGAACTCGGGCTGCAGTTACCGGCGTCGGCCGACGCCGGCGCCTTCGGCAACGCGGTGGACAAAGTCGCGACCGCGGCCGGCGCGATGCCGGCGCAGATCGAAAAACTGATAACCGACCTCGGCGGCGGCGACTACGGTCCGGTCGTGCAGACCGGCACCGAGCTGATCAAGAACGCGATGAAGATCATCCAGGGTATAGACGAGCTCGCGACGGCGATTCGCGGTTTGAGCGGTACGACCGGAATCCCGGCCGGGACGCTCAACACGTTCGCCGACCGGCTGCCACGCCGTCTCGTCGACTACCTGATCGTGCGCAACCTGGAGGGCGCGCCGATCATACCGGAGGCGCTAGAGTTCATCGGCGTGATCGAGCGCAACTTCGTCGCCAGCGCCGATCCGAACGCGCCGTCGTTAACGGAGTACGGTTTCCACGTCGACCGGGCGAGCGCGTTCGTCCAGTCGCCGCTCGGTCGCCTGCGCACGCTCTACGACTGGGGCGACCTCGGTTTCGACGGCAGCAAGATGCTGCCGGTGCTGCAGAATCTGTTCGGCAAGGCGGGTTTCCCGGCGATTGTCGACGACACCGTGTCGCCGCCGGTGCTCGATGCCATCGTGTTCGAGGCACAGGCGCGAACCGACCTGAACCCGAGAGGCCTCGAGATACGGCTCGCCCAGCGCATCGACGTCGACAACGCCGTGCCGTTCAACTCGGGTGGCGACTGGCAGCTCGAAGGACTCGCTACGGGCGATATCGACGCAACGACCGCGCTGGTGATCCAGCCGGACGGCAACCTGACATTGACACCCCCTGCCGCGATGGGCACCGGCAAGTTCGGGCTGCGGTTCACGGCCAAACAGGCCAGCGGCGAGCCATTCCTGATTTTCGGCGACCCTGACGGCTCGCGGATGCAGGTCGAAAGCTTCAGTCTCGAAGCCTCGGCCGGCTTCAACTTCGACAGCGAGGCCAGCGCCAGCGCCGAAGGATTTTTCGGTGGCGACATCAAGGGCGGCCGCCTCGAAATCGACATGGGCTCGGGCGACGGCTTTCTCGCCGAGATCCTGTCCGGTCTCAACATCGCGTCGGACTTCGAGCTGGGTTTCGGTGTCTCGAGCGACGAAGGGCTGTTCTTCGTCGGCAGCGCCGAGCTCGAGGTGCAGTTGCCGGCGCACATCGACCTGGGGCCCATCGAGATCAGCGCGCTGACATTCAGCGCGGGCATCGACGGCGGCACGTTCCCGCTGACCGTCAGCGCCGACATCATGGCGCAGCTCGGACCGATCGCGGCGTCGGTCGAGGAGATCGGCGTCCGCGGCCTGCTCAGTATTCCGCCCGACAAGAACGACGGCAACCTCGGACCGCTGGATTTCGAGCTCGGGTTCCAACCGCCGAAGGGGGTCGGTCTCGCGGTCGATGCCGGTCCGGTCAAGGGCGGTGGTTACCTGTTCTTCGATTTCGATCGCGAAGAATACGCCGGTGCGCTCGAACTCGTGTTCAGCGAGTGGATCGCCCTGCGCGCGGTCGGGCTTATCACGACGCGTCTGCCCGACGGCTCGAAGGGCTTCTCGATGCTGATCATCATCACCGTCGAGTTCGGCAGCGGCATTCAGCTCGGCTTCGGGTTCACGCTGCTCGGCGTCGGCGGCCTGATCGGCGTCAACCGCACCGTCAACATCCAGCCGCTGACCGACGGCATCCGCACCGGGGCCGTCGAGAGCGTGATGTTCCCGCAGGACATCATCGCCAACGCGCCGCGAATCATCAGCGATCTGCGCAGTTTCTTCCCGCCGCTCGAGAACAGCTTCCTGCTGGGGCCGATGGCCAAGATCGGCTGGGGCACGCCGACGCTCGTCAGCGTCAGTCTCGGTATCGTCCTCGAGATCCCGAGCATCAACATCACGATCCTCGGCATCATCAAGGTCGTGTTGCCGGACGAGCAGGTCGACATTCTGCGACTGCAGGTCAACTTCATCGGCCGTATCGAACCGGCGAACAAGCTCTTGTGGTTTTACGCGGAGCTCTACGACAGCCGCGTCCTTTTCATCACGCTCGAAGGCGGCATGGGGCTGTACCTCAACTGGGGCGACCAGGCGAACTTCGTCGTCAGCGTCGGGGGATTTCACCCGCGCTACAACCCGCCGCCGCTGCCGTTCCCGGAACCGCCGCGGCTCGCGGTCAGCATTCTCAACGAATCGTTCGCGCGCATCCGCATCGAGGCCTACTTTGCGGTCACGTCGAACTCTGTGCAGTTCGGTGCCCGCGCCGAACTGTTTTTCGGGCTCGACGAGTTCAAGATCGAGGGCCACCTGGCGTTCGACGCTCTGTTCCAGTTCGACCCGTTTTTCTTCAGTTTCGGCCTGTCGTTCTCGCTGTCGGTCAAGGTGTTCGGTATCGGGCTGTTCAGTGTCGGCTTCAGCGGCCTGCTCGAAGGGCCGACGCCGTGGCATATCGAGGGCAAGGGCTCGATCAGCCTGCTGTTCTTCGACATCAAGGTGCCGTTCAGCCACACCTGGGGTTCGAACGAGGACACGAAGCTCGACCCGATCACCGTGATGCCGCTGCTGGAGGCCGAGGTCGCGGCGCTCACGAACTGGCGCGCCGAACTGCCGGCAGGCAATCACATCACCGTTTCGTTGCGGCAGCTCGGCGACAGCGACGCCGACCAGCTCGTGCTGCACCCGGTCGGGTCGCTCAAATTCAGCCAGCGCAAGATCCCGCTCAATTTGAAGATCGACAAAGTCGGCAACCAGCGCCCGTCCGACGCCAACGAGTTTGCGCTCGACGTCACGGTCGGCAGCGGCGGCACGTCGCAGGAAACGCTCAGGGAGCAGTTTGCCACCGGCCAGTTCATCGATCTCGACGACTCCGAGCGGCTGTCGGTGCCCGGCTTCGCGCGCGAAGACAGCGGCGTCGAGATCGACGTCGCGGGCGAGACCCGCAAGACCAGCCAGGCCGTCAAGCGCGTGATCCGCTACGAGGAGATCATCATCGACAATCGATTCCGTCGATTCCTGAGGCCGTTCTTCGAGTATTTCCGCGCAGGCTTCGGGCTACTGAACGAGTTTCTGTTCAACCACTTCCTGCATGGCGCGGCGGTGGCCGACTCACCGCTTTCCAACCAGTTCAAGAAGCGGCTGGAGCCCTACGAAGAGCGCATCGCGGTCAAAGACTACGAGTTCTCGGTCGCATTCAACGCAGATAACACGTCGGTCGACAACACCGTATCGTTCGCGAGCTACGCCAAGGCAGCGCAATTCATGAATCAGCAGATCAGCGAGAACCCGGCGCTGCAGAACGAGCTGCACGTGATTCCCAACGTCGAACTGGCCGCATGAAACCTGAGCGTAAAACCCGATGAGCAACATCGCAACATACACATTCCTGCCGTGGATGCGCCAGGGGCTGGCCAACGAGATCACGGGCCAGTCCGGGCAGCGCGCAACCATCCCGGTCACGATTACGCCGCGCGGCAGCGGTGTCGGCGGCGGTACGGTCAACGGCGCGCCGGTACACCACGACGTGCAGATCTACGGTCCCGGCGACATCGCCGGTCTCGACGTGCGCGCGATCATCAAGAACGAGCCGCGGCACTGGATCACGAACTTCGAGCCTAACTATCTGCCGTACGTCGACTTCTACGACGAGGACCTGCCGTGGCGCTACTCGCCGGTGACGCCGCAGAATCACCGGCTCCTGCCGTGGATCGCACTGATCGTGCTCAAGGACGGCGAGTTCACTGACGGCAAGAACATCAAGGACCGGCCGCTGCCGTACATCCTGACCAACGCGCAGACGCGGCTGCAGCCGCCCGCTCAGCTCTGGGCCTGGGCGCATGTGCACATGAACCGCAACCTGATCGGCAGCGCCTTCCTGTCGACCGACAGCGGTGCGATTCAGGCGAAACTCGCGAGCGAGCTCAATGCCGACCCGGACCGCGGTTACTCGCGGCTGATCGCGCCGCGCCGGCTCGAGGCGAACAACGGCTATCACGCGTTCGTCGTACCCGCGTTCGAGAGCGGCCGGCTCGCCGGGCTCGGCCAGGATCCGGCCGGTGCAGCCAGCTTCGACACGCCGGCCTGGACCGACTCGTCGGTGCCGACCGAAATCCCGGTCTATCACCGCTGGTATTTCCGCACCGGCGAGATCGGTGATTTCGAGTACCTGGTGCGGTTGCTCAAGCCGCAACCGATAGATAGCCGTGTGGGATTGCGCGACATGGACGTGCAGCGCCCCGGTGCCAACATACGCGGCATCATCGACGCCGCGACGGCGACCGACGAGGAACGGCTGCACGGTATCCTGAAGCTCGGCGGGGCGCTGAAGATTCCCGACATTTTCTATGACGACGACGAGCTCGCAATCGTGCGCAAGTACGAGAACTGGTCGACTTTGAACGGCCTGCGCGCCTATCCGCACCCGTTCCAGACGGATGTCGCCGCATTCATCAACCTGACCGACGATTACGAGCACGAGAGCGCCGCGCAGGCGAATGCGGACTCCGGCATCACCGAGGAGCAGGCCGCCGATGACCCGGCTACCGAGTACGAAATCGGCCGGAATCCGGATCCGCTGATCACCGCCCCCCTGTACGGTCGCTGGCACGCCTTGACCAAGCGGCTGCTCGTCGACCGCGATGGCAATGACCTGAACCCCAACGACAACTGGGTGCACGACCTGAACCTCGATCCGCGCTGGCGCACCGCGGCCGGGTTCGGCACCGGCGTCGTGCAGGACAACCAGGAAGACTACATAACCGCCGCGTGGGAGCAGGTCGGCGAAGTGCTCGAGTCGAACAAGCTGATCCGCTACGCGCAGGTCGCCAAGGAAGTCTCGTTCACGCTGCAACAGACGCACATCAACCCGATGCAGCAGAATCAGCCGGCGCAGTGGCTTGCGGTCTCGGCGCCGCTGCATGCGCGCATCATGACCACGGCAGACGCGGCAACCACCGGCGCCGTCGGCGGTGACCGCGCGGCGAATCGAGATCGGCGCACGACTCTGCGCCACCAGATCGCGACGACGACCCTGCCGCGCGCGGCATTCTCGACCGGCATGCGCAAGCAGTTGCGCGCGCGCGGTCAACTCGTCAAACGCCTGCCGTTCGACGACCGCGTGACGCCGCTGAACGTCGCCGAACGAATCAACGCCGGTGAAGTCAGCGCCGCGCCGCCGCGCGCCAGGCCGCCGGCACTCGACGCGCTCGAGGAGGCGGCGGAGGCCGCGCGTCCGGACGATATTCCGCCGTTCATCGCCGATTTGCTAATCGACATGCCGGCGCTGCGCTGGTTGCCGATCGTGCTGCTGGTCCTGTTGTTGCTGTTACTGCTGGTGCTCGGCGCGGGCGTGGTCGGTTGGTCGCTGGGGCTGTTGCTGGCGGCCGGCCTGGTGTTCGCCTGGCGCGTACTGTCCAACTGGAGCCGCCGCCTGGGAGCGGCGTCGTCGGTGTTGCCCGAGAACCAGGAACCCGGTGACGTCG
Source organism: Woeseiaceae bacterium (assembly GCA_050738315.1). Classification (GTDB taxonomy): domain Bacteria; phylum Pseudomonadota; class Gammaproteobacteria; order Steroidobacterales; family Woeseiaceae; genus IDS-8. The sequence continues at coordinate 19,640 of JBOHZD010000382.1, read as the reverse complement.
ACGACTGGCCGACCAGTCCCGACTTCGCGCTGTCGCTAGACGGCGATATCGTGCGCCCGACGTTCACGGTCGGGGGGCAGGACTCCGAGGAAGGCACGCGCTTCAAGGCCGCGATCCGCGATGCGTTCACTCTCGTGCGCGATCACGTGGTCGCGACCCGCCCGGTGCCGAGGCCCCGGCTCGACATCACGGCGACGAGCGGGATCGTGTTCGAGGCGCTGGATCCAGAGGTCACGATTCCGAAATGGACGTTCGGCCGGGTGACGATACCGGGCCGGATCAGGGACCAGCTACAGGAAGCGTTCGTCGAGGCGATGGCATATCCCGAGATCGATCTGCCGATGTACAAGCCGTTGACCAGGAAATCGTCCGAGTTGTTCCTGCCGAACATTCATCACATCGCGCAGAACAGCATCTCGCTGCTCGAGACGAACCAGCCGTTCATCGAATCGTACATGGTCGGCCTCAACCACGAGTTCGCGCGCGAGCTCTTGTGGCGCGAGTATCCGACCGATCAGCGCGGCAGTTATTTCCGTCAGTTCTGGGAGGCGCGCGGCTATCACGACGACGGCAACCTGAGCGCCGACGCACTCAAGGAAAAACTCTACGACATTCCGCGGCTGCACCTGTGGTCGCGGTTCAACGATCTGGGCGATCACGACAACCGTGAAGAGGGCAGCGACAACGAAGAGGAAGTCGTGCTCGTTATCCGCGGCGAGTTGTTGAAGCGATACCCGAACGCGGTCATCTATGCGCAGCGGGCAGTGTGGCGCGACGCCGCCGGCGACGCGATCCTGGACACGAGCGGCAGCCAGGTCATCGATGTCACCAAGGAGCGCGATCTGCGACCGCTGACGGAGGCCGAGCAGCAAAAGCCGCCGCGCGAGTTTCTCAAGACACCGTTGTACGAGGCACAGGTCGCGCCCGACATCTATTTCTTCGGTTTCGACCTGACCGTGTGCGAAGCCGTCGGCGGCACCGGCCGCGAGCAGGACCCGGTCGACGAGATCTGTGCCGCCGAGGGCATCACCTGGGACGATCCGGGCTGGTTTTTCGTGATCAAGGAGCGCCCGGGCGAGCCGCGCTTCGGCCTCGACATCGGCGACGGCGGCACCGACGCGCAGAACCGGGTCGAGGTGTGGAACGACCTGGCCTGGGCCGATATCACACCGGCGGTCACCGGCGGCGGGTTCCTGCAGATCAACAACCAGACGACGACGATCACGGCGGACCAGCCTACCGAAGCCGATGATCTCGAAAAGCTGGAACAGAAGGGTGAAGACGAGAACATCCTCTGGCACGCAAACATGAGTTCGGCCGAGCTCGCCTACATCCTGTACCAGGTGCCCGTGCTCGTGGGCGTGCATGCCACCGAGATGCTGCCCCGTAACTGAAGGCGTAACCAAGATGCCCGACTTCCCGACACTGCAGTCCCAGGTCCGCGACGCCGAAGCGACGATCGAGACGGGCAAGCGTGACGTGTTCCTGGCCGGAGAGCGCGTCAAGCAACTCGAAGCCAGGAAACGGCAGGTGTCGCGCTCGCACGGCACCGACAGCGATGCCTGGCAGCAACTCGACGCGGCGCAGGCCGAATGGCGCGAGAGCATCGCCAGCGGGCGCGATCGGCTGGCCGCAGCGTTCGACCTGAGCGCCGGCCTGTATCGGCAGTTCGAGCCGTTCCTGGACCCTCGCAGCAATCTCGAGCGGCTGTCCGATCAGTACACGATCCTGCTGCTGCCGGTGCGGCTCGAAACGCGCTTCAAGACCGTCGAGGTCGACGACGACACGCGCCAGCAACTCTGGGTACGGATTTTTCCCGACGAATGCTCCATCGACACGTTCGACGACGTGCTCTCGGTCAGCGAAATCACGCGCGCACGCAACTACTGGGCCGCCGTGTGGCGCGCCGGCACCGCGGCGAACGCGGCCATGGAACCGCTCGTGCGCGACAAGCGGCTCGGCGCGTGGCAAAAGCTCATGGGACAGTTCAATGCCGGCCGTGCACACTGGGTAACCGAGACGCACAAGCCGCAGAACGTCGAACCGCCGCCACGCAGCTCGGCGTCGGACCAGATCCTCGTGATCGTGACCGACAGCCCGCCGTCGCCGGCCGAACAGACTGCGCTGCAGACCTACTGGACCGCCGCGTACCTCGCCGGAGGCGACGTAGCCGCGGTCGAGGCGGCGCTCGCCGATCTCGTCACGGCAACGGGCAGCGAGCAGGCGGCGACGGCGCTGATCGCCGCGTACACACCGGCCAATTTCGACGAGCCGCCCGACGAGATCGTCGACAGCCCGAGTGTCGCGGTCGAGTTCCTGGTATTCGACGCCGATGTCGATGTCAAACTCACGGCCTGGTCGCAGGCCGCGCGCGTGCGCACGTTCCCCGAGAAGTTCGTGCTGCTCGGCTTCCAGGGCAACGACGCTGCGCCGGTCGTCAATGAGCTCGGTGCGCGTATCCCGAACCCGCTGATCGTCGGGCCCGACACGCGAGACGAAATCGAAGCCGTGCTGGCCGAGGCCTATGCGGACTTCGACAGTTTGAGTGACGAGGAAAAGGCCGCGCGCTACGTCGAGTATCTGTCGGAACACGCCGACACGCGCTGGCTGTTCGACTTCGACCGCGCCGTCGCGATGGGGCTCGGCTTCAAGGTCGATCTGACTGCAGCCCAGTTCCGCCAGGGTTTCACGCGTCTCATGGTGGTCGGCATCAAGCTCGGCGCCGACGAGACCGCGGCGCGCACAGCGCTGGAGGAGTTGCTACACAATCACCAGATGGGCGACGCAGGCTTCGGTTTCGTGCCGCAGGGCACGCCGACCAACAATACCGAGGAGCAGGCGTCCGGGAACTCCGTGCGCGAGGACGCCGTGGCTGCGTTCGAGCGCTATCACGGCACCGGGACCCCGGCGCCGCCGCCATCCGGCTATGGGCAGCGCGACGGGCGTCACTTCGCGCGGGTGCTCGGCATCGACCCCGACGCCGCCGCGCTCGCGACCGCCGAGAACTACTACAGCGAAGACCAGATCGAGGCGCGTGCGATGCACACGGCGCTGTGGAACGCGACTCTCGGCTATTACCTCGAAAGCATGGTGACCCCGGTGAGCTCCGACAGCGAGCGCGACATCGTGCGCGAATACCTGCGCAGCTACGTGCGCGGCCGCGGCACGCTGCCGGCGATCCGTATCGGCCATCAGCCGTACGGCATCCTGCCGGTCAGCGACCTCCGCAATCTCAAGTGGCTGACTCCGTCCTTGCCCGCATTCGGCCGCGACCAGCGTACGGGCGCGGTGCTTACGGCGTTGTACAACGCGCTCAACGTCATGCGTAGCGACATGGCCGGCGTGCTGCAACAGGTCGCGTTCGTCGGCAAGCGCGGCGGCGCGGATGCGCACGAGATTCTGCTGCAGGCGCTCGGGCTGCACGCCGGATCGGTCGAGTTCGACCGGCGCATTGCACAAAGCTTCGACCAGATCAAGAACCAGCTGTACGCCCAAGGGGTACTCGGCGACGACATCGACAATCTCGACGTCGCCCATCGTCAAGCGGGTCTGCAACTGCTGCAGCGCCTCGGTTACAACCACGACAACGAGGAGGACCCGCCGATTCCGGTGCTGACCCGCGCATTTTCGGGACTGCAGGAAGACGTCGACAAGCCGCTGATCGACGACAGGCCGCTGTCGGAGGAGCGCCTGATTCGCGCCTACACCGACGCCGGGCTGAACTACATCGAATGGCTGATCGAACACGCGAACAACGACCATCGGATCATCCGCGCGCAGAGCGACTTTACCGACAACCAGCGCCCGGTGGCGCTTCTCTACGATTTGCTGCGTCATGCGCTCAATCTCGAGTTTGCGAACGCCAGCCTCAAGCTCTATCGGCTGGCCGACGTGCTGACAGCCAGCGAGGTGATGCGATCGCGCATCGACCCGCCGTTCATCGGCGTGCAGGTCGACAACGAGATCGCGGAAAGCAAATGGGACCTGATCTATCGCGAAGACGCGCGCGTCGCACCGGCAGGCATGGTCATCGCCGATCACCTGTCCGAGCTGGTACGCACGAACGTCATGAGCGGTTCGACCCACCAGCTCCGGGAGATGATCGAGGCGCTCGACATTCTCAAGCACAAGCCTACGGCGCGGCTCGAACGCTGCCTGGTCGAACACCTCGACTGCTGTCACTACCGGCTCGATGCGTGGCTGCTCGGCTTTCTCAACCTGCAGCTCGACCTGATGCGGCAGCAGCGTCGAGCGGGCGGCGGCGAGATTGTCGCGACGAACACGTCGGCGGCGGCGCCGCCGCGCGATACCTCAAAAGGGATCTATCTCGGCGCCTACGGCTGGGTCGAGAATCTGCAGCCGGAGAACAAGCAGCTCGAACCCGCCGATCTCGACGACGAGCAGCAGGAGATTTTCGACCCGGACGGCCTCGGCGACATCGTGACCGACAGCAAGAACGCCGGCTTCCTGCACGCGCCGTCGATTGCGCACGGGCTCACGGCCACCGTGCTGCGCAATGCCTATATCTCGACTGCGTCCGAAGACAACCCGGAGCAGTACAAGGTGAACCTGTCGTCGGAACGGGTGCGCGCGGCGCTCTCGATCATCGAGGGCATGCAGCAGGGTCAGGGGCTCGCCGAACTGCTCGGCTACCGGCTGGAGCGCGGGCTGCACGACAACAACGACGAAGAACTCGACATCTTTATTTACGAGCTGCGCAAAGTGTTCTCACTCGCGTCGAACCGGCTGAAGCTGACCGCGATCAAGGCCGGCAAGGTCGCGACCAATGCCCTCGAATCGGTGCGCTTCGCCGAAGAGGCGATGGAGTTCGAGGAGGACCGCGCGATTACCAAGATCGAGGCGCGCAACGTCGTCAACGGTCTCGCGCTGCTCGAGCACATCAAGAAAAACAAGATCGCGTCATACCCGTTCGGCTTCGAGACGGGCTCCGGCGCTGACAAGCTGCGGGCGGCTACGGACGACGAGCGCGCTGCGATCGACGCCGAGGTTCGCAAGCTGATGAACGTGCGCGATGCCGTCGCAGATCTCGCGATCGCCGAAGCCGTGCACCAGGCCGTGCAGGGCAACTACGATCGCGCCGCCGGCACGCTCGATGCTTACAGCAAGGGCCAGTTCCCGCCGACGCCGGACGTCGTGCAATCTGCGATGAGCGGCGCCGTGCTCACACATCGCTTCGGCATCCATCTGCCGGCCGGCGTGTCGCCCAATGCCGGCACGACACCGATGGCCAAAGCCGAGCCCGCGGTCAATGCCTGGCTGGCCGACCTGTTTCCGCCCGCCGGGCAGATCCGCTGCACCGTTCGTTTCCGTACTCCGATCTACGAGGGCGAGGTCGAGAATCCGTGGAGCGAGATTCCCGTGACGCTGGCCGATCTCGATCTGGAACCGATCGACCTGCTGTATCTTTACGACGCCGACAGTCAGAAGAACCTGAGCGCGCTCGACGATCACGTGCTGCGCGTATTCAGGGACGGCGGCCCGGCGCGGGCAGATCTCGATATCGAGATCGACTACACGACCCCGGTCGGCGCCGACTTCACGTTCTTCCAGCTCGGCGCGATGCTGGCCGAGCTGCGCGAGCTTGTCGTCGCCGCCCGCGCACTGGAGCCGAGCGACCTGGCGTTGCAGAACGAGGCCAGCAAGGGCCAGAACACGACCGCGACGATCGCCGACGAACGCATCGTCAAGGCCAAGGCGCCGCTCGACGGACTGCTCGGCGATCTCGAGTCCGACGTGATCGACGTGCTCGATCCGTTGCTCGATCTCGAGGACACCGAGGTGGGCGTCGGTAACTTCGCCGCATTGGCTGCCGCGTTCGACGGCGTCGCCGATAATTTCGCGGCGCACACGATTGCTCTCGCGCGCTTCCGTCTCACCGGGGCCGGCTCGGCGTTTCTACACGCACGCGAACGCGCCGTGTCGGCCGGCATCTACGAGCAGGTGTTGGCCTGCCGGCTCAAGTGGGACGACTATGCGTCGCGCTATACCGACATCGTAAACAACCGGTTGCCAGCTGCGGCCGATGACGACGCCCGCATTGCTCTATGGCATGAAGCCGAGGCTCTGATCAGTGCGACGACGACGACGGACTTCGCCGATGTCCCGGCCCTGCAGGCCGTGGTCGAGGCGAAGAAGATTCTGTTCGACGGGATGCATGGCCAGATCGGTGCATTCATGACCACCGACTTCGCGACTCTCGCGGCGCAGTACACGGCGGCCGATGCGCTGATTGCCGGGCTCGATCCGTTCGACCTGCAACCGCTCGAGATCGTAGAGCAACGGCGTGCGCTCGTGACGTTGGCCGAGGATTTGCTCAACCAGTCGCAGAAACTGCACGCGACCGCGACGGCGGTCTCGTCCGAGGTGCAGGATACGCTGGACAATCTCGGCACGCTCGCCCCCGACAAACATCTGCCAGCGCTGCAGGAAGCGGCAAAGCGGCTGCTGGGCGAGGACTTCGTCGCATTGCCCGAGTTCAAACTGAGCGCAGAGCAAACCCTCGAAGTGCAAAACTGCCTGGCCGACCAGGCACAGCTGCTCGATCATCAAAGGAACACGCTCGACGTCGACTTTCCCGTCGACGACTGGCTCTACGGTGTCGCGCGTGTCCGCGGCAAGGCCGCGTCCTGGGAGAACCTGACGATGCTGGCGGAAGCGTTCGACGAGCGCCCGCCGCTCGAACTGACGCCGCTGCAGCTGCCGTACCGGCCCGACGACTCGTGGCTGGCGCTGTCCTACCCGGAGACGCGCACACTGGATGGCGACAATCTGCTGTACACCGCGTACGCGCCAGCGCTCGATCCTACGCAACCACAGGTCGGGCTGCTAGTCGACGAATGGACCGAAGTAATCCCAGCCGAGCAGGAGACCACGGCAATGACGTTCCATTACGATCGGCCGAACTGCGAACCGCCGCAGTCGATGCTGCTCGTGACGCCACCCGAATTCACCGGGGCCTGGGCATTCGACAACGTCGTTGCCGCGATGCACGAAGCACTCGAGCTGGCGCGGCTGCGCGCGCTCGAGCCCGACCTGATCGACCAGACGGATTACACGCGTTTCCTGCCGGCCACGGTGGCGACCATAACCGTATTCCCCGTGACGATGGCGCTGAACTTTGGTGTGGCCACCGCCGTGGCCGTGGACAGTTGATCGATACGATTTAACCAACCGGAGCGATTCAAGATGCCGCTGCTGACCGCGACCTCCGTATACCTCCCGACCGTCACGTTATGGAACCGGCTCGAGGGCCGCCCGCGCACCGAGAATTTCGAGCGGGCGTTGCAGGCCGAGGTGCGCGACGCGCTGTGGATGATTTCCAAGCAGTGGCAGATGGGCGAGTTCATCGGCGACGACGCCGGCTCGCCGGTCCTGGCGAAGACGCATCTGACCACGACCCGGCTCGACAAGTACCAGGCGGGCAGCCAGGGCCCCGAACTGCTCGACCATGCGATGCCGCTGGAGGCGACCGTCGAGAACCGGCCGATCGCGTTCACACAGGCGGGCCGCACCATGTCACTCGATCTGCGGCTGCTCATGGGGCGGCAGTGGCTGAAGATGATCGCGCCGATCGACCCGGGTTTGAAGGCCGATTACATCGACAGGTTCCACTTCGACGACCCCGATCCGACTCAGGAAAGCGACGCGTTCCTGTGCGCACACCCGCGCGTATGGCAGCAGTTTTCCGCCGTCGCGATGCGGGCGATGGACGGCTACGGGCTGTACACGCAGCTGATCGGCGGGACGCCGGCGCACGAGGACATCGGCTCGGCCGACACGCAGGGCAAGCGCGACGACATCGACATCGCCGCTTTGAAGTGGCTCGCATGGTTCGAGAACCTGTTTCTGCAGCCAGGCGACGAGAACCCGTCGTGGCGGCCCGAGTACCTCGAGCATCAGTTCGCCGTGTCCGCACCCGAAGCCGGTGCGGAGAAGGTGCTGGTTGCCGACGAGTATCACCACGGGCACCTGGACTGGTTCAGTCTCGACATCGATCAGAGCCGCGACACGCTCGGTGACATTGACGACGGCGGCAACGGCAATGGCGGGGACGCCGCGGCGGGCACGATCACGCGCACGTTCGTGCCGTCGTCGGTCAGGTTCGGCGGCATGCCCCACCCGCGCTGGTGGCAGTTCGAGGACTGGAACACGAACCTGAGCTTCGTCACGCCGGACACGACCGATCTCAACAAGCTGCTGCTGCTTGACTTCATGCTGATCTATTCGAACGACTGGTTCATCGTGCCCGTGACCCTGCCCGACGGGACGCTCGCCAACGTGCGCGGTCTGACCGTGACGAACGTGTTCGGCGAGAAGATATGGGTGGAGGCGGCGGGCCGTGGCCCGGACGAGAACTGGCAGCGCTGGAACATGTACACGCTCGCCATCAAGGGCACCGACAACGTGCCGGCGGACCTGACTTACGTGCTGCTGCCGGTTGCACGAAAAGTCCAGGAAGGCCAACCGCTCGAGGAGGTGTTCCTGCTGCGCGACGAGATCGCCAACATGGTCTGGGGCGTCGAGACCCGCGTGCCGCTGCCGAGCGGCAGGAGCCAGCGGGGGCGCGAGACCGCGTACGAGTTTCACAACAAGCTGCAGCAACTCGTGACGCCCGGCGGCGCCGTCGTCGACCCGGACATCGTCGAGACCGATGCCGCGATCCGCTACGAGCTCGTCAACAGCGTGCCCGAAAACTGGATCCCGTTCGTCCCCGTGCATCTCGAAAACAGCATGCGCCAGATCCAGCTGCAGCGCGCGTCAATGCCTCGCATACTCGAGGGCGACGACGATCCGCCGAAAAAGATCGAGCCCCGCACGTCGCTGCTGCGCGAAGGCCTGGACGAAGCCACAGCCAGGCCGTATTTCGTGCACGAAGAAGAGGTCCACCGCGCGGGTGTGCGCGTGACGGCATCGTTCCAGCGTTCGCGCCGCCGCGACGGTCAGGTCGTGACGTGGGTCGGCATCCGCAAGCAGACCGGCCGCGGCGAGGGCGCCAGCGGCCTCGCATTCGACCAGGCCCGGCCGAACCGCGGCCGCCGTGCCTGACTGCCCGCAATAGCCGGCGGATGGCGGCCGCCGACTCGCCGGGAATCGCGCTTCTGATAGCGGTCGCGATGTTGTTCGGCCGCGCCGCATCGGCCGATACGGACGCGTCGTCGGCGTGGAGCCGGCCGGTCGTCGTGGTTGGCGATCTGCAGCGAACATCGATTCTGGAGCGTGTGCTCCTGCTTCGCGAAAACAACAAGTCGGTTCAGACCCGATTGATCGCGATGATCAAAGAGCTGCAACCAGGTACGACCGTCATCGTGGGAGACCTTGTGTACCACCCGTCGTCTGCCGGCGACTGGCGCAGATACGAGGAACTGACGTCGGGTTTGGGCACCATCATGCCGGCTCTCGGCAATCACGACTACGCCTGCTTTCTCGGCTTCTGGCCGTGTAGCAACCGTACACCCGGAAGTTCGACGGCGCTTTCCCTTCGTTGCGGACAACGGCAGCGAGCGGTTGGGCTATGCAAGACGATGGCGAGATGATCTTCATCGGCGCGATAGCGTTTCTGGTATGCGTCGCGGGCTGAAGCGCTCCGCCAGCGCTCCGATCGCGCTACCATACGTCCGCAAACCCGCCCTTTTCTCTCCGGCAGAGCGCTCGTTTCTCGGCGCGCTTGAGCAGGCCGCCGGCAACGAGTATCGAGTGTTCGGTAAAGTCCGCATCGCCGATGTCATCGAGCGTAAGCGCGGCTTGGCGCGCAGTGAGTGGCAGAGGGCCTTCAACCGGGTAATCCACGAGTAGCCGACGGTCAGCTCGAGGATAACGAGGACCACGGGACAGAAGATAGGTGCTGACTTGCCGCTCAGATTGCGCCTTCGACCTGACAGAAAAATTCCGACTCCGGCCAGCAGAAAGAACCCGGAGCACAGAAGTGTGTTACCCAGCGGGTCAGAAACAGCCACAGATTCGTAACCGCCAGGGTCTCCGGTTGCCAGGCGGATGTGTCGGTAAAGAACCAGCGGGTGTGATCCAGGGCCATCAAAATCATGACGGCGCCTCGGACCTGATCGATGGAATCGACGCGTCTCACTGACGCGCCGTTCGGGTCCCGCGTATGCAGCGGCTTCGTTTCGGTCATGGACAGACGGCGATTGTCGCCATTGAGCACGGATGGCCACTCGTAACAATGACTTATCGCAAAAACTCGAGCTGATGGGTCACAGGGTCATGAGACCCTACAAGCGGGAAATGGCGCGCCCGACAAGATTCGAACTTGTGGCCCCTGCCTTCGGAGGACGTAAGTGCAATCGCAAGTAGCTGAGTTAATTGAAAATAGACGGCAGGATGCCCGTTGCAAATGCACTACTTAGCACAACAATGCATAACCCAGTGACACAATTCTCACACACTGCATAGTCCGCGAGCGGATCCTTCAAGGTGTTCCGCCTGAGGAACAAGGGTGTCACGACGGTTCGCGACCCGCGGAAGGGGGAACCTCTTCGCGCGGGTCGTGGTCGAGACCGCGGTGGGCCTCACGGAGGAGCAGAAGAGCCTGCTGCGCAAGCTCGACGAGTCGGTCGCCGCCGGCGGCGACAAGCACAATCCGCGCGCCAATTCGTGGCTCGATACGGTCAAGCGTTTTTTCGATAAGATCAGCCCATAACGACAACCGTCGGAGGCACGGTGGCTGCGGGGCTCGATTCGGGATTCACGCTCGGGCCGTGGGACATCAGACCCAGGCTCGGGATAATGAACGGCCCCGGCGGCAGCGTGCACCTCGAACCGAAGGTGATGGGTGTGCTGGTCTGCCTCGCCGCGCAGGCCGGCGAAGTCGTCACGCGTGACGAGTTCATCGAGCGCGTGTGGGACGGCCGCATCGTCTCGGACGAGGTGTTGTCCCGCTGTATTTCGCTTCTCAGGTCGAAACTGCGCGACAACCCCCGCGAACCCCGATTCATCCAGACCGTACCCAAAATCGGCTACCGGCTGATCGTGGCCGTCGGGCGGCGTGAAGCGACACCCGCGGCCCCGGAGCCGGAGCCAGGCGAACGGGACGAGATTCGGGAAGCGGACGCGCCGCCGCCGACTCACCGCCGCCGCGGCGCGAAACTCCCGGCGGCAGGTTTGCTCCTCGTTGCCGCGGCGGGTCTCCTGTACTGGCACGTCTTTCACGAGGCTCCCGATGCGCAGCCGGCGGCGCGGCAACCCAGTGTAGTCGTGCTGCCGTTCGTCAACCACAGCGGCGACGAAGCCAACGAATATTTCAGCGACGGCCTCACGGAGGAGTTGATCGACAGGCTGGCGCACGTGCCGGGGCTGAAGGTGGCCGCCAGTACCTCGTCCTTCGCGTTCCGGGATCGCGATGAGGACGTGCGGGCCATCGCCGAACGGCTCGGCGTCGACTACGTGCTCGAAGGCAACGTCCGGAGAGACGACGATCGCATACGCATCACCGCGCAGTTGATCGAGTCGGCGCGCGGTTTTCACGTCTGGTCGAAGAAATTCGATACGGTGGTCGGCGACATCTTCACCGTGCAGGACGCGATCGCCGCCGGCATCGTCGCCGAGCTGCAGCCGCGCCTCTCCGGACGCGAGGCGGCGCAGATCGCGCCAGCCGGCCGCACAGACATCATTCCGGCCTGGGAGCTGGTGCTGCAGGGCCGTTATCACCTGAAGCGGCGCGAGGAGGGGGCCATCCGCCGCAGCATCGAGCTGTTCCGGCAGGCGATCGAGCTCGATCCCGGTTACGGCGACGCCTATCGCGAGCTGGCCCGCGCGTACGTGCTTCTGCCCACCTATTCCTACGAGGATCAGGAGGAGATGTTCGAGCTCGCGGTTGCCACGATCGAGCGCGGTATCGCCATGGATCCCGCCTTGGAGGGCGCGGCCCGGGACGTTCTCGCGCTCGTGCATTTCAACCGCTGGGAATGGATCGAAGCCGAGGAGAACTTCCGCCTTGCACTGGCAGCGTTCCCGAACGATCCGAACGTGCGCCAATGGTATTCGCAGCAGCAGGCAAGCATCGGCAATGCCAGCCGGTCCCTTGCCTTTGCGCTCGAGGCGAAGAAACTCGATGTCCTGTCTCCCGTGGCGAACGATCGGCTCGCCGTGGCCCGGATGTGGGTCGACGACGACGAGCGGGCGTGGCAACAATTCGATCTCGCCGATGAACTGAGGGTGGGTCCTGCCGCGAATCCCGACGCCCGGATCGTGCTTCTGCTGCGCCGGGGAGAGTACGACGAGGCGCGCGACCTCCTGATCGGTCTGCAGAAGTTGTTCGCTCGCGCCTCCGACTGGATCGATCCGTTCATCGCCGCGCTGCGCGATCCCGCCCTCCGCCCGGCGGCCAGGGCGGCGGTCGCGCGCGCCGCGCGGGAGCGCGGCATCTCCCCAAAATACCTGTTCGGCGCGTGGGTGTACCTCAATGATGCCGATGCCGCCATGGACGTCGCCTTCGAGCTCGTGCACGAACCGGCGGAATTCGACGTCGAGTTCCTGTTCGCGCGCGAAACGGCCATACTGCGCTGCCATCCGCGGTTCGACGATCTCATCGGCGCAATCGGCCTGGACCGCTACTGGGACGAATACGGGTGGCCCGGATTTTACGCGCGTCGGGGCGAAGTCAGTGGCTGCGGCTGACCCGTTCGTGCTGCCCGGCCGCCGCCTCAGCGGCGGTGCGGTGATGCTGCTGCTGTTCGCGGCACTGTGGTTCGGGAAGTCGACCGCCGCGGAAAGCGCGCCAGGCGAGGTCATCGCGAGCACCGCGGATGCCTTCGCCACCGTCGTCCAGACGCGCCGCGACGAACTGGCAGCGGATCTTCGCGACGACTTTGCCCTGGTGGACGAATTCCTGTTGCCGTATTTCGACCTGCAAAGCTCGTGCCGCCTGATCCTGCGCGACCATTGGGAAGCAGCCAGCCCGGAGCAGCGGCGGCGCTTCGTCGGCGTGCTTTATCGGTTCCTGCTGGTTTCGTACGGCGATGCTCTGCTGGAATTCAGGCACGACACGATCCGAATTCCGGCCGGACAGGATGAGCCGCTCGGTCCGTCGGCCCGGGTGCGAACGGAGATCAGGCTGGCCGACGGCGATGTCTTCGACGTCGATTTCTACATGCGGCTGGACGATCGCGGTTGGCGCATCGTCGACGTAATCGCCGAGGGCATCTCGTACGTGCGCACCTACCGGACCGATTTCGGCCTCGAAATCCGCGCCGACGGCCTCGACTCGCTGATCGCTCGTCTCGAGAGCACGGCCGCGGAACGGCTTTAGTCGACGTTCGCGGCGGTCCGGGAGCCACCCTCAGGTTTTCCTCAATGAAATAACAGCCAATGCTCAGGCGGTCCGCTGCCGTTGAAGACAGTCTCTGCTACGCAAAACTCAGGAGACAGTCATGAGCAGCATAACTTCCGGCCGGGCTCCGGCGACCTTTCGGCAACGGGCACGCGGATTCCGGCACTTCGCTCCGCGATTACCGATTCTCATTCTTCTCTCCACGGGTCTGCTTTCGGGGCCGGGTTGCACGACCACGCGAGCAATCGATCCGCTACATCAATCCACCACGCAGGCCGGGTTGGATGCCGGCGACACCGTAAAGGCGACGCTCCGCGACGGGCGCAAGCTCGAGCTGGTCCTCGTCGAAGAAACGGCGAGCCACATCGTCGCCCGGGACCGGACGGATTTCGTGCACACGATCCCCCGGGACGACATTTCGTTTCTGGAGGTCACTGAGATCTCTGCCGTCAGGACCGTTCTGTTGGTGGGCAGCATCGCGCTGGTCGTTGGACTCGCACAGTACGCCGCCGCATCCACCGCCTTTCTCACCGGTGGCTGGTGATGGACGGACCCTAGTCCTCAGGCATCGCACTTCTGATATCGTTCGAATTGAAACGCGGAGGGCATGCCTCCCGATCCAGGACGATCATGATCGGCAACGACGCGAGGCAGGTTGGTTGCCGGATTGTTGCGGATGGGCTTCAAAGCCCTGGACCCGCGGGGTCAGCCCGCTTTCATTCTTTACGTGCAGACCTTCGGCGATCTCGTCACCTTCAACCCGCACATCCATGCACTGGTCGCCGATGGCGTATTCCTGCCCTCCGGCACCTTCCGGGTGTTGCCCACGCTGCCCGAGGCGGAACTCTGCGAAGCGCTGCGTCACAAGGTGCTCGATTTCCTCTGCGCCGAGGGCATGCTGGACGCCGGTCTCGCCGATCGCATGCGCCAGTGGCGTCACTCGGGCTTTTCAGTCCACAACCGCATCCGCACCCAGGCCGCAGACGCCGAAGGCCGCCAGCGCCTCGCCCGTTACATGATCCGCTGCCCGTTCGCGCTCGAGAAGATGCGCTTCGATCAGCAATCCGGCATGGTCATCTACGCGAACGCGATAGAATTTCCTAGCCTTCGAGCAACGCGGAAAGCATCGTGAATTCGTGTTCACGTACCGGGGCAAGCGCTCTCAAGCTCCTTTTTCTTGGCCGCGAGCATCTCCGCGCCACCGCGTCCTCGGCCACGTAAATCTCCGAGATTCGCCGAGTTTCTCAGCAAGCAAAGGATGGTCGGCCCTCGCCCTCGAAGCCACCAGAGGAGAAACAGGCGACTTCGATGGGCGCATTCCGACACCGGGACAAGACGTTCAGGACGCTTGCATCCCGCCGCCCGTCTCCTCTATACTGAACCACATGGTTCAGTATTCACAAACCCACTTCAACGCCTCCTTCGCCGCGCTCGCGGACGCTACCCGGCGCGGCGTTCTCGAGCAGCTCGCGCGCGGCAACGCCTCGATCACCGACCTTGCCGACAAGTTCGACATGACCCTCACCGGCATGAAGAAACACGTCGGCGTGCTCGAACAGGCCGGGCTCGTCACGACCGAAAAGGTCGGCCGCGTACGCAACTGCAAGATCGGCCCCTGCCGGCTCGAAGAGGAAATTGAGTGGATCTCGCGATACCGCCGGGTCTGGGACGCCCGCTTCGAAGCGCTAGACCGCGTGATCGAGCAGCTCAAGTCCCGTGACAAACCCGATGTCCGCAAGAAGAGAAAGTGAGGCCCGCATGAATCGCACGACCGTTGAACGCAAGTCCGATCGCGAAGTCGTCGTCACCCGCACGTTCGACGCGCCCGCGCGCCTCGTGTTCGAGGCGTGGACGAAACCCGAGCTGTTCAAGCAATGGTGGGTGCCGCGGTCGATGGGCATGACGCTGCGTTCGTGCGAGCTGGACGTGCGCACCGGCGGCAAATACCGCCTCGTGTTCGGCGACGACCCCGCGAACCCGATGGCCTTCTTCGGCAAGTACCTCGACGTGGTGCCGAACCAGCGCATCGTCTGGACGAATGAGGAAAGCGGCGCCGACGGTTCCGTCACCACCGTCACCTTCGAAGAGAAGAACGGCAAGACGACGCTCGTGATGAGCGAGCTCTACCCGACGAAGGAAGCGCTCGACGCCGCCGGCACCGGCGCGCAGGAAGCCATGAACGAGACGTTCGGGCAGCTCGACGAGCTGCTCGCCTCGCTCGCCGGCGATCCGTGAAGTGATGGATAACATTCACCGGCTCATGAAGGAAGCCGAGTAGGAGCGCGAGCGACAGGAATTGGCCGAACAACGTCGAACAAATGTCGGGCGCTCGCCGATGACTCAGTGTCGCGCTTGGCGCTAATCCGGCCACTCGACTGCCGCGAGGCCATGGACGTGCGCGTCGCGAGCTCGTGGATGCTGGACATCACCGCGCTCCCGCGTTTGGCCCTCGTGCAGATAGCAAGTAAGGAGTAGTCCTTACATCGTCTACCCGAACGCCGAGGGGCATCCCCTCCGCAGTGGCCACCTCCAGCGCGGGGGACTCTGGCAAGGGCCAAAGGGCCGAGCAAGGGTAAGGGGAGTCAAGGGAACGGCCCTACCCGGCAAAAGGCGTGTCGTCGGTGGACGCTTCAGGGGCCGCCATATCTCCTTCGACGATTCGCAGGTTGCACGACAATAAAATCGGTTGCTACCACGATCCGTTTGTCGATGGCCCGAGGTTGCGCTTGGAAGGGAAGGTCACGATATTCCATCCGGAGTCGTGGACGTTGCCCGCACCGCCACCGCCAGACAATGAAGCCGTCGCGCCCGCCGATGATCCCTCATTTCCAGGTCGTCGCCGCTGGACATCGAGCGCTATCGGGAACACCTGAAGGGCTTGGACCTCTCAGAAGCTCAGACGACCGAGCTGCTCGAAACGCTGCGGTCGATCCTGTCGGCTTTCGTCGATCAGGCGTTTGGGGTAGATTCAGTCCTTCTCGCACGACCGCAGCACCAGGACGGCACGGCCGAAACGGACGCCGCTGCGCAGAGAACCCCACCCGCCCAATAGCCGGGCAACCCTGTGTTTACGAGGAAGTTCCATCATGGCGCATACGGCTAACCAGAAGGCGATCATTTACTGCCGAGTCTCTGACAAGAAGCAGAAGCACGACGGCGACGGGCTGCAAAGCCAGGAGCATCGCTGCCGGGACTACGCCGCTTCGCGCGGCTACGACATCAAGGCGGTCTTTCACGACGATGTCTCCGGCGGCGGCGGCTTCATGCAGCGCCCCGGCATGGTGGCCATGTTACAGTGGATCGCTCAGGCGGAGCTGCCCTACGTCATCACGGCCTATGAGAACCGCATCCGCCGGCTCGAAGAGCGGAAGATCGAGATCAGCGAGAAAATCGCGAATTGCGGCCGTCCGCTGCGCAGCTTCGACGAGACACGTAGAACTTCGCTCGACTTCCTGGCAAACCCTTGGAATCTCTGGGCTTCGGAGCGCCTGGAGCACAAGAAGGCCGTGCTGAAGCTCGCATTCGCCGACCGGTTGACCTACGTCCGAAACGAGGGATTTAGAACTCCAAATCTCGCCTTACCCTTCAAGGTGTTGGCGGATCTCAAAAGCTCCAAATGCAAAATGGCGCGCCCGACAAGATTCGAACTTGTGACCCCTGCCTTCGGAGATCGACTGCTTAACCATAAGTAGCTGAATTCAATAACCATCAAATGGCGTGACGCCCGTTGCACATTCAGTACTTAGCACAACGATGCAGAGCTGAGTCACACAAACCTCACACAGTCGGTAATCGCGGTCGACAGCAGACGCCGCTCCCTGGTCAAACGGATGTCCATCGATCCGGGCCGACCCCTGATTCGCCGCGGTCGTATACGAATCCGGCCGAAAGCGGCCCGGTCCCTCGGTAGCCCTACGACAAACCCCCTCCGGCCGCTGCGGTCACGACGACCTTGCGCCGTTTCATCGCGCCATCGGCAATGGAGTCCCGTAGCACGGCAGGGAAATCGGGGGGCAGTGACGCGCAAACTGTCTCGATTGCATCGGGAAGCGCCTCTCTGATCTGTTTCAACGCCAATTCCGCCATCCCGGCCGGCAGCCCTGCCCGGCCGGCGGTCTGCTGAAAATGACGCGGCTGGATTTCATGGATGCGATAATGCCTGTTCCTGCCGACGGACATCGCAAGTTTCATGTCCTTACGCTGAAGTGAGCCGTCATCAAGCAGGTGCTGTGCTGACATTACATCGTAGAGCGGCGTAAGCTCAAAGCCGCTACCCGGATGCAAGAACACACTGAAGTTCTTGGCGTGGCCGTCGATCGCGCCCAGCAGCCAGAATGCAATCTGCGCCTTCATGAAGACGAGCCGGTCATGGGCTGGATCGTCACTGGCTTTCAGCAGGTCGAAGATGTCGGTCATGCCGGGTCCGCCATCGCTTTGATATTTGCGCGTCGGCGGCACTGACATAGCCTGACAACAATCTTCCTGCGGCACACGTAAAAGCCGCCCGCCTTTCGTCCAGCGTCGATCAAAGCGCTCGATCACAAGCGCCCGCGTCTTCCCAAAGTCGACGATTGCGGTCCTGGCCACCGGCAAACCGAGCGCGCCCAAAATCTCAAGGCACATATGCTCGTTTTCAACGCTACGCGTTAAATCGTAGGCATCGCGCTGACCGATTTGCGGCTTCAGTATATGTGTCGTCGCGGTTGTTCCATGAGGGACGTGCCACGCGCCATCCAGTTGTAAGAACGCTGTCTTGTCCTGCGCCCCCGCAATTGAAATTCGGAACTCCTTATCGTCACCAATGCCGAGGGGCGCCGTTGCAAGGTTGGAAAGATACTCCGCGATGTCCTCATCGCTGATGGGCTCTGCGTTGATTTCACCGGCCTTGCCCGGATCAGTGCCGTCCGGCAAGAACTGGAGTGCCCCTACGCAGTCCCGGCCAATTGCCGAAAGCAGGCTGTAGGGATCGATGCCGTCCGCGTCACTGCGCGCCGCGACACGGCGGCGAATGTCATCATTATCTGGCAGCAAATTGTCGAAGACAGCGATGACCGGATCACCAATATAGCGATCCTCGCGCAGCGGCAGCGACGTTGAGACCGGAAATGTGTTTTCCCAGTTCAGCCAGCTCTCGTCATACTGAAAGTCGATCGCACCGGATGCCTCACGCTGGAGTCGACCGACCAGCCGCCCGTTCAGGTATACGTTCAAAGGTATTCGAGCGCTCTTCCTCGCCATCAGAACATATCCTCAAGGTTCCGGAAGGCCCCTTTGCTACGCTCGTCGATCGTGACCTCAAGCTCCAGGGCGGTGAGCGCATCGAGCAAGGTGCTGAGCTGCGTCGCCGGCTCGCCCTTCTCCAGCTTCGAGATCGTGGCCTGACGCAGGCCGATCCGTTTGCCGAGCTCAGTCTGGGTGAGCCCGGCATTACGGCGCGCGCGGCGAATGATCGCTCCTATCTGTCTGGCTGTGCGTGCGCGTTGCATCATCCTAGGTACTCCTTCCTGAGGCATTTATACGCGAATGCGTATAATCTATCAATATACGGGAACGCGTATAAGTGCAGCTTATACGCAATCGCGTATAGGGGAACCAGTGCAGCATTGTGCACGGCTGATGCATGCAAAACCGCACGGAGTCATACGAGGACGGTGAGATCGGGCCGGAAGCCGACGTGGCCGTGCTCCCCAGGATAACCCCTCGGATTGCAGACGACCCGGGTTCGGAACAGCTCGTAGTCAGAGGGTTCATGGGTATGACCGTGAATCCACAGTGTCGGCTGAAACTGTTCGATCAGGCCGTCTAACCGGCTCGCCTCATGAAGCGCAACCGAATCCTCCGGCCGAAACTTGCGCTCGCCCTGCCTGATGCTGACGAAGTCATGCATGGATTGCCTGGCGCGTTGGCGGGCAAACCAAAGCCTCGCCTTCCCCGTGCAGCTTGAAACCCGTCCAAAGCGTGCTACCCAGGAAACGGACACCGTCTAACATGAGCATGTCGTCACTCAACACTGTGGAGTTGCCCCGCTTCCGTAGACGGTTGTGGACTCGAGGCCTCCCCAGTGCAAACAGCTCCTTTGATCGGGAAACCAGGACATCATCTCTCGGACGTGTTCTTCCCTCGCGTTAATGAGTCGCATATTGCCCGCCCGCCAGCCGCTTGATTGCGCAGGCTGAAGCGTCGGCGTGGTCGCAAGACGGACGCAGGAGATTACCGATCATCCACCTTGATTCATCCCTCGCGTAACGCCAACGACGGTTCCAGTTTTGCCAGCCGGGAACCACCCGCGGTTGCTGCTATCGCTGCCACGACCGCCGTGAGCGCCAGTGCAATTAGA